>DUVG01000033.1 GCA_012841175.1 Clostridium sp. | reverse complement strand
GTTCATTAAATATAGCATCGTATATTTCTGCTTTATTAGGATGATCTATAAGCCAATTTTGATAATATGCGATGGATGCTCCAAAGCCTTCCATTGTCTGATGTTTTATACTAGTATCAATAGAAGCATAGATAGCATTAGTTGATACAGGGAATTGGTTTATAATACCCAGTATATACCTTCCTATAAGTGTAGCATCTAATGAGTTTATTTTGCCATCTCCATTTAAGTCGGCTGCTTGGGTATTTCCCACAGGAAATTCATCAATAATACTGAGTGCATACCTTTTTAATAGTACATAATCTCTAGTATCTATTTTTTCATCACCGTTTAAATCACCATAAAAAATAGCGTTTCCTAAAGTCATGTACTTGGCCTCATTTTTTTCTGTGTTGGCAAGTGCTATACTTGGCAAATAAAAAGCTGTAAGAAGCAAAACACTAACCAACAAAAATATAGACTTATTAATTTTGTGTTTTTTCACTTTTTTACCCCCTTATAAATTTTGTTAAATAATTCGATATATTTCTTTAATTTAATGTACACATACACCTTAATGTTATCTATTTTGCAAATAAAGTTCTATGATTTTTTTTATAAAATAATTGATGTATCTTCTATTATTACGCTAAATTTTATTATATAAAAAGCAATAAATAATTTAAAAATACTCTTTCTTAAAATATTAAATGAAATATTTCAAAGAAAGAGTATTTTAGAGGTTTTTAGAGGTTAAACTATTTAAAATTATTTAGTTAATGCATCATAAATGATATCGTCAATAATAGCCATTAATGCTTCTTCTTCAGCTTTAATTTGGTCTTTTAAACTTTTTTCCTGCTCTTTTAGTTCTTTTTCTGTATCTTTATCAACTGGTTTAACTTCTCTTAATGCTTTTAATTCTTCTTTTACTTGTTCTTTTTCTTCTTCTAATTCAGCAATTTTTTTACCAAATTCTACTTGTTGTTTTTCTATTTGTTCTATAACATCTTCGCCATACTTTGCAACTAATTTAATTCTTTCAATTGACTTATGTACAGCATCTCTTTTAGCTTTTAATTCATCATGAAGAGCTTTTTCTTCTTTTTTAAGTTCTGCAATTGCGTCTTCGTCAACAGTCTCAGCAGCTTCTAATTCAGCAATTTCAGCTTTTATAGCTTCAATGCTTTCTTTAGTAGCGCTTTCTTCTTCTTTAAGTTCAGCTTTTAAAGCTTCAATTTCATTAGCAGCTTCTTCACCATATTCTGCAACTAATTTAATTCTTTCAATTGACTTATGTACAGCATCTCTTTTAGCTTTTAACTCATCATGAAGAGCTTTTTCTTCTTCTTTAAGTTCTGCAATTGCGTCTTCGTCAACAGTCTCAGCAGCTTCTAATTCAGCAATTTCAGCTTTTATAGCTTCAATATTTTCTTTAACAGCACTTTCTTCTTCTTTAAGGCCAGCTTTTAAAGCTTCAATTTCATTAACAGCTTCTTCGCCATATTTTGCAATTTGTTTAATTCTTTCAATTGACTTATGTACAGCATCTCTTTTAGCTTTTAACTCATCATGAAGAGCTTTTTCTTCTTCTTCAAGTTCTGCAATTGCTTCTTCATCAACAGACTCAGCAGCTTTTAATTCACGAATTTCAGCTTTTATAGCTTCAATACTTTCTTTAATAGCACTTTCTTCTTCTTTAAAGCCAGTTTCTAAAGCTTTAATTTCATTAGCAGCTTCTTCGCCATATTTAACAACCATCTTTACTTCTTCAATTACCTTGTGTAATTCATCTCTTTTAGCTTTTACTTCATCATGAAGAGCTTTTTCTTCTTCTTTAAGTTCTGCAATAGCCTCTTCATCAACTGGTTTTACTTTTCTTAAATCTTTAATTTCATCATGCACAGCTTTAAGACTTTCTTCTAATTCGGCAATGTCTGCCTCGTATGCTGCTTTAATCTCTGCTACTTCTCTTTTTTCAACAAGAGATTCAACATACTTAGGGTGAATGATTTCACCTATTGATTTGTTTTGAACATCCTTTGAAGCAAAAGTACTGTTTAGGAAGATACCTGCGGAAACAGAAAATACTAATGCTCCTGTCGTTAAAAACCCTACAACTTTTTTCATTTCACATTCTCCTTTTTTTATATTTTTTATTTTATAAACTATATAAGTACCAACTGTATTATTGAAACACTTGTTGGTTTTTACATAGTTTATATTCACAACTTGTGATAAGTTTATGAAAAATTCCTTTCGCTCAAGTTTTTCGGAATTGGGAATTTTTTTTGTTCGGCTTGTTTTTATTTTTTTAAAAATTTAGTTACTTATCCGATATAATTAGTTAACCGAATAAAAAAGGAAACAAGACACGAATATACTAAAATAGGGAGGGAATATTTGTTGATAAGTTTTAAGCCTTACAATATATTAAGACACGAGAAAGATTCTTTTTTAGAAATTATAAAAAAAATTAAAGATGGCGATGTTGTACTTAGGAATAAATTCATTGATGATTTTAAACCCTTTATTTTAAAATGTGTATACCAATTAGTCGGCAAAAAAAACAATTTAGCTCAATGTGATGAATATAGTATTGCTTTAATTGCCTTTAATGAAGCTATTGAAGCCTATGATTTAAATAAAAAAACTAAGTTTGTTAGTTTTTCGAAACAAGTAATAAAAAGGCGGCTTATAGATTATTTAAGAAGTACGAAAAAGAACAATGCCACTGTACCTTTTTCATATTTCGATGATCAGGAGTCTAATAGCTTCGAAGAAAAATACTTATATGATAAAAGTTCAGATTATAGTAGTGATTTTGGCACTAAAGAAGAAATTAAAAATCTAGAGCTAAAAATGTTTGAATACGAAATGACAATTGAGGACTTAATTGAATGTTCTCCAAAACATCGTGATACTATATATTCCTGCCTTAATATCGCAAATATAGTTATAGAAGATGAATGCTTATATGAAGAATTTAAAAGAAGAAAAATTCTTCCGTATAAAGAGTTGACTGAACGTGTTAATCTATGCCGTAGAACTCTTGAAAAAAACAGAAAATTTATTATCGCTATGATCTTTATACTCAAAAGCGATCTGGAAGTGTTAAAAAAATACATATATGATACAATAGGACGGTGAAATATTATGTCAAAAGAGAAGGGGACTATTTTAAAAATTAAAAATGACTTGGCTATTATAATGACTAGTGATTGTAGAATTGTTTCTATAAGAAAACAGCCGGGTATGTATGTGGGAATGGAAATTTCCTTCAACAAAAATGAGATTATGCATAAAAAGAATAAAATTAATTATGCATCTAGAATTGTTGCAGGTTTTGCAGCAATATTTATGATTATGTTTATTTTTTTCAATTCATTTAATAGCTATGGGATACATGCTTATGTCACAATAGATTCTGACACAAGTATAGAATTTGAATTAGATAAAAACAACAAGGTACGCAAGGTTAATTACTTTAATGATGATGGAAATGACTTATTAAAAGAATTAGATTTGAAAAATAAACATATTGATGTTGCACTAAAAGAAGTAATTAAAAAAACTAATTTAAAAGAGTCAACTATGTTGATATCGGCATGTTTAAAAGAAGAAAAAAAGAAAAAAACCCCTAATAAAGAAAAAAAAGAGTCTCGAAAGATTAAAAAGTTGATAGATATTTGTAAAAATGCTGTTGAAGATAGTATTGGTGAAGATGTACAGTCAAAAGTAGTGGGAGTTTCCTACGACTACAAAAAATTAGCAGATATCAATAAAATATCTATGGGTAGAACGATTGTTTATGAGAAAGCCAAAGAACAAAAGGTTGACCTAAATATTGAAGACATAAAAAACCAAAATATCGGGGAGACCTTAGAGAAAGTTAAAATTGATGATGTGGGTGTTGTGCATAATGTGAAAAAGGTTAAAAAACCTGCTTTAAAACCTGAAAAGAAAGATTCACCAAAAGATAAATTGCTTCCGGAGGAAGAAAAGCATCCAAAACCTATAGTTGAACCAAAGGATAAACATGGAGAAAAATTAGATTTAGAAGAAAAAGATAGAGTTAAAGAAAAACCAACACCAAAGCCAAAGGATAGTCCGAAAGAAAAACCGGAAAAAGAAGAAAAGACAAGTCCAAAGGATAAGGAAAAGGAAGATGTTAAAGAGGTGGGAACAGAAGAAAAGACAAGTCCAAAGGACAAGGAAAAGGAAGATGTTAAAGAGGTGGAAACAGAAGAAAAGATAAGTCCAAAGGACAAGGAAAAGGATGATGCTAAAGAGGTGGAAACAGAAGAAAAGATAAGTCCAAAAGACAAGGAAAAGGATGATGTTAAAGAGGTGGAAATAGAAGAAAAGATAAGTCCAAAAGACATGGATGATACTAAAGAGGCAGAAATAGAAGAAAAGATAAATATAAAGAAAAATATAGATGAAGAAATATAAGTTAAAGTATATAGCAAAACAAAAAGCAGGCCTTAAAAAGCCGAGACTGTAAGTAGAAATGTGTAAATTAACAATCTACTTACAGTCTTTTTCAATATCTCTTGAAAAAGCTGTGAGGGAAATGGCAATAATTACTACAACAACTTTTTTAGGAGGTATGGGAAATATG
>DUVG01000032.1 GCA_012841175.1 Clostridium sp. | reverse complement strand
CTAGATATATTCTTGAAGGAAAAGATTTTAAAGGTGATGACTGTAAAATTTATATTGAAAATAACGGCTATGCTATAAAAAACCCTAATAATGTGCTGTTTAGAACTTATCCTAAAGTTATCACAGATAGCAATGGGTTGAGTTTTTTAAATCAGGAATTAATAACAGGTGAAGTTATTAGTACAGATAAAGGCATAAGTGTGAAATTTTATAGGGCTATATAATTCTTTAATTTTATCATTCCTTAAAAAATAGGCGTATTGAATTTTGGCACACGCAAAAAGCCAGGTATCTCAAAATCCTTGAAGTACTTGGCTTTTTGCTTTGGCGGAGAGAGAGGGATTCGAACCCTCGGTACGCTATTAACGTACACACGATTTCCAGTCGTGCGCCTTAGACCAGCTCAGCCATCTCTCCAAATATTTTATTTTCAGCGACTATTACATTATAGAAAAATGTATGCCTTTTGTCAATGGCAAATGGATATAAAATTATTTCAATTTTTTTCACAAAAATTTCACAAATTTTCATCCACCCTCAACCAAGCTTGCTATATAATCCAAATAGAATTGTACATGTACAACAAACTATTATCAAAATGTTAGGGGGATTAATTTTATGAAATTTAAAAAACTTATGGCATATGTACTCTCGGCTTCGATTGTTTTATCTGCCGGTAGTGTAAGTACAAATGTCTCGGCAGCACAAGATTCTTCAGGTAAAGGTCATAAAGTTTACCTGAAAGCAGCAACACTAGAACCAGGTAAGGGGTCATCTAAAAGGATGCAAGCATTATATAGGGCTTTTTCAAATGAAGAAAGACCCTATATTGTATCCTTTGATGGCCCTATAACAGATGAAGTAAAAAATTCTATAATGAAACTTGGAGTGAAGTTTCTAGATTACACACCGGATTATTCGTATCTTTGCTATATGACTGCAGATATTGCAGAAACAGTGAAAAACCTTTCCCATGTTGTAGATGTTTTTACCTATGAAAACCAATACAAAATTGACCCTGCACTAATGTCAAAAGTAATGGGAAATATAGGTGCAAAATCTGTAAAATCCATTGATGTATCTGATTTGGAATTAGAAGTTAGAATAAGTACTTTTGGAATTGATGATACCAATTTGAAAAGTGAAATAGAAGATTTGGGTGCTTCCAATGTATACCAAAGCGGAAATGATTTCTATGCTAAAATTTCATTGGATAAAGTAGAAGAACTATCTACTCTTAAATCTGTCAAATTCATAGAAGAAGTACCTGAGTTTAGAATTAATAACAATAAAGCTTCAGGTATTGTACAGTCCGAGCTAGTTTCAACTTTTGGCTATGAAGGAAGAGGTCAAATTGTAGGTGTTGCCGATAGTGGACTTGATAAAGGAATCTCAGGTTTCAATAACGGAACTCTTCATAGAGACTTTTTTGGAAGGATAAATAAAATTATTGACAGAATAGGTTCTTCTGGTGCTGATGAGAACGGACATGGCACACATGTTGCAGGATCTATTGTAGGAAACGGTGTAATGTCCCAAGGAAAAATTAAAGGTATGGCTCCTAAGGCAAATCTTGTTGTTCAAAAAATAGCTAGTGCTGATGGTTCCGTCATGCCTGGTTCTTTAGAGGAACTATTTCAGGAGGCTTATGATAATGGAGTAAGAATTCACAGTAATTCTTGGGGAAATGCTGCACTTGGTTCCTATGGTTCATGGAGTGCTGACGTAGATAGCTTTGTCTGGTCACATAAAGACATGCTTATAGTGGTTGCTTCAGGAAATGAGGGTCCGAATGATTGTACTGTAGGTTCACCAGCTACTGCCAAAAACTGCCTTACAGTGGGTTCAACAGAAAATTTTAGACCTTATATGAAATTGTATAGTGGTTCATCTATATCTGATGATCCAAACGAAACAGCTTTTTTCTCGAGCAGGGGATGCCAAGACGGAAGAATCAAACCAGATGTTGTAGCACCAGGTACGTATATAGCTTCAACAATGTCATCTTCAATAATACCTGATTTATTGCAATACTGCTTGCCTTATCCAGGCAACTCAAATTATGAATTTATGAGTGGTACATCTATGTCTACTCCTATTACTTCTGGTACTGTAGCCCTAATTAGAGAGTATATTATAGACAATTATAATATAACTCCAAGTGCCGCTCTATTAAAGGCATTTGTCATCAACGGTGCTTTAGATCAGAATGGATATAGCCAAGATAAAGGTTGGGGAAAAGTTAGTCTGTACGATTCAATCTTTGGAGCACAAATTATCAATGACACCGATTCTGTATCAGAAGGTCAAAAATCAAGTTATACCATATCATGCACCACAACCGACAAACCATTAAAAATAAGCTTGGTTTGGTCAGATTATCCTGCGTCACCACAAAACGCAAGTGCATTGGTAAACGATCTAGATCTTAAAGTAACATCTCCAGGCGGTACAGTGGCATATTACGGAAATGATTTTACCTTTCCTTACGACTCTGATTTTGACAGAATAAACAATGTAGAGAATGTAATAATCAACAATCCTGCTGTAGGTGAATACACAGTAGAAGTATTGGGTTACTCAGTACCTCACGGACCTCAGCCTTTTGCACTGGTAGGTTCATCGGATTTTCTCAGTACACCAAAAACTATAAAAGCCACAGCAACTACTGACTTCATAACAATTAACTGGGATGCTGTTCCTGGTGCAGTAACTTATGACGTAGAAGTGGACGGTATGAGTATTGTAAATGTTTCCGAAACAAGCTATACTCACAGCAATCTTGCTTATAATTCTGAACATACATACAGAATAAGATCCAAGGATTCCAGAACTGATAGTGCTTGGAGTTCTACATTTACACACTTTACACAACTAGACACACCTGTCCTTACAAATACTTGGACTGATGAAGGAATTAAACTTACATGGAATGCTGTTTCAAACGCAACCTCCTACGAAATATATATGAATAATAGCTATTTAACATCCACTGACACAAATACATATATATTTAAAGATCCTATGCCAAAAACAGATTACGAATTTTTCATCAGAGCTAAAACAGATTTTAACAACAGCGATTCTAGCAATATTCTAAAAATCTCCATTCCCGATATAGGAACTTCCTATAGAAGCCCTATGACCACTAAAAGAATGGATTTTGGTGCAACAGCATCGGAGAATGGAAAAATCTACATAGCAGGTGGTAAAAACGGCTCAAATTATCTAAATACAGTAGAAGCATATGATCCTTCCAATGACACTTGGGAACAAAAGACTCCTATGTCACAAAACAGAAGTGGTTTTAGAATGGTTGAAGCAGACAACGGCAAAATTTATGCAATTGGTGGATTTGACGGCAACTCCTATCTTAACACCGTTGAGGAATATAATCCTGCTAATGACAGCTGGACTGTAAAGAGTAGCATTAGCACTCCAAGAAGTGATTTTGGTGTTGCCTGTGTAGATGGCAAGATTTATGTAATAGGTGGATACAACGGAACTACATTGAAAAGTGTCGAAGTATATAATCCTAACACTGATACATGGACCAGTGCAAATGATATGCCAACAGCTAGAAGTAACTTTGGCACAGGAGTTGTAAATGGCAAAATTACTGTTATGGGTGGAGTATGCGATACTGATAACCTTAAAACAGTGGAAGAATTTGATCCTTCATCTGGAAATTGGACAGTAAAAAATAACCTTAGCGACTGGAACAGCCACTTTTGCGTGTCTGAATCAAATGGAAAACTCTATATCTTTGGTGGAAAAAATTCAACTCAAATTATAGAATATGATACTCTAACTTGTTCAGAGGTTAAAAGAGTTGAATTGCCTTCAGAGGTTTATGGGCATGCTACTGCTACTCAGAATGGAAATATATATATTCTAGGTGGTTTTGTTGACTCATCATACAGTGATCAAAATCTTTGCTATATGCCTCAAAAAGACGGCTGGAGCCAAGAGCCTTCCTTGATTAATGAAAAAGCCTTCTTTACTGCAGAAATTGTGGATGGAAAAATATATACCATCGGAGGACAAAATAGGAATTTTAGTCCTGTAAAAACTGTAGAAGAATATGATATATCTACAGGTACATGGTCTTTATGCCCTTCAATGTCCGAAGAAAAGCTACATTTAGCATCCGGAGTTATTGACGGTAAGATTTATGTATGCGGCGGTAATTATTGGAAGTTATATACATCTTATTCTAATGTTCTTGAAGTATATGACCCTGCCAATCGGACATGGACTAAAAAGGCAAATATGCCTGAAGGTCTTTCCATGCACAAGGCTGTTTCTTTAGACGGTTATCTATATGTTGTAGGTGGGCAAAAAAAATTAAACGATCCAGATTCAAGTATCGAACTTTCACAAAGTGTTTATAAATATGACCCAATCAGCAACAGTTGGTCTACAGTTGCTTCCCTGCCTATTCCAAGGGTTAATCATGGTCTAGTTACCTTAAATGGAAAGATATATGTAATAGGTGGAAACAACTCAACAGGAGTGCTAGATTCCATCTATGAGTATGACCCGTTAACTGATAACTGGGCAGCTAAAGAACCTATGCCTCAAGGATATATGCAATTCTCAACTGCTGTAATTAACGATAAAATATATATCATTGGTGGGTCTGATTATTCAATAGACTTAAGCAGTGTTTACGAATACGATCCTGTTAATGAAACCTGGACAGAAAAACATAGCCTGCCTTCAGTCATGGCAAGAAATTGTTCGGTATTTGACGGAAACAAAATATATACTATGGGTGGAATGCTGGATCTCATTATTGATATTGACGTAATTGATACCATGTACTCATATTCACCTTCAGATGAAAACATTATAAAATTAGACATGGGAAGTGGCTTAATGGAGCCAAAAGCAGGAACCAAAATTCTTCCTCTGTCAATATCCAATGTACCTGCAAAAGGAATATATGAAGTGGATGTAACTCTAGAGTACGATCCATCCACTCTTTCAGTAACCACTATAACTTCTGGAAGCGTTATAGCTGATAGTAATGCTTTTTCCTACAATATTGATAATACTCTTGGTACCATAAACATCTGTTATAACGGAACACAGCAAGCAATAAGCAACAATGGAATTTTAGCTAATATAGAGTTTGATGTGCTTCAAAGTGTTACTACTACAAAGACTAGTCCTTTGTCCTTCGTCAAAGGCAACTCTAAGGTCTATGGCGTAAATTCCTACGAATATAAAGGATTAAAGCTTATAGATGGTGCTGTTGACATCTTTATATATGGTGATGTAGATGGTAACGGTGAATGTAATGCTCTCGATTTTGCCTTTATGAATAAGTACCTTACAGGACAGATTAAAAATCTTCCGGGAGCTTATTCAGCAATTAGTGGAGATGTAGATGCATCCGGTGACATAAATGCCATTGATTTTGCAATATTTAGAATCTATATGCTTGGAAACACCTCTAAATTCCCTGCACAGATAGAGTAAATCAAAGGCATGGTTGCTGAATTGTTTTAAAATTAATAGACAAATAAAGTATTGTTGAAGGCTGGAGAAAATCTCCAGCCTATACCCTTTTGGCTTTTTATTTCTATCTAAAAAAAATACAAATATTAATATTTTGTGATGTATTTCTTCATAAATGTAGTGTATAATATGTATGATAAATTTAGAAAAGCAAAAATAACCACTGAAGTAAGGTCAATGAATTATTATTAGAAAATTACACCAGTATTTCACGAGGGGTGATTACAATGAGCAACATTTATAATATGAAAACACTGTTAGAAATTATTTTTAAGTATACTAAGAAGAATGCAAGAATTCTTGCTGACGGATATCTGTTAAAGGATGTATCCATTATATCCAAATGGCGAAATAACGTAGCATATCCCAAAAACGATGATATTATTAGAATTGTAGAATTTGTAAATAACGAAGCTACACTTTCCCAAAAAGAATTGATACGGGACGATATTGAGCAATTACTTGAAAATACACCAATCAAAAGCAAGATTAAGGATATTATTATCAATACCCAGGACTTCAGTGAATTTCTAAAAGAGGCCATAAGTGTCTCAATGCCAGATTATGATGGAAAGAATATATATTATCGCTCTGAAAAAGAAAAAAGAACTCCAAGCATTGTAAAAAAAGAGCCACAGACAAAAAGAAAAGAAACTTATTCCGGTACTGTAGATCTTGATTTTATTCTTCCTGAAGGAAATAATATAAATTTGCAAAAATTAGTTTCCGATTCAGAAATAGAATTCAAGGGAAAATTAAATCTTTTTCCTAAAAGGGAAACATTAAGAATTGCAAACTTTTTTAAAGGAAGCACCGCTTTAGGAGTATTGCTAGTATGGGTAATTTTAGGTGGGTTAATTGTTTTTTCTGTAGATACTTCAAAAATTAATCCTTTTGCTTATGCTTCAAAAAGTCATAATGTATATGATGAATCCGACCATTTAGAAAATGACTTAAATTCTTTGGAAAACTATCAGGAATACAATGAACCTGCTGCAGATGAAATGGAATCATCTGCTTCTCAGCCACTACCTACTCCTACATATGAGGCTGAGCCAAAAGAAATTAACAGTCTAAAGGAAGAAGGCAAACAGGAGGAAGATAATCAGGAAGAAGATAATCAGGAGAAAGATAAACAAAAAGAAAATGAAGCTGTTGGTAATGAAATAGATAACACCAATGAAAACTTTGAACAAACTATAACAAATAATGTTGTTAACAGCTCTGAGAAAACTACAACAAATAATACGGAAATCAACAGCTGGAATAACTTCAATATTCAAATTAGTGGTGAAAACCTTAATTTGATAGTGGGGGAGCAAAACGCTGTCAGTATTGAAACTAATTGATTTTATGACTTTAGGTATGTATTGAATATTTAGAATATTTTGTAGGGTGATATTTATGAGAGATAGAAAAAAAAGAATACTGTTGTTGATTGCGTTTACAGTTTTTGCTACATTTTTCTGTTTGATACAAAATAACAAAACAGTCGTTGCAAAAGATATAAAATTAACTACAGAGAGCCTTAATATTAAAAATGCCCGTCCAGAAAATATAAATGGCACTATATATATTCCCTTAAGAAGCATTTTTGAGGCTTTAGGATGGACAGTTAGTTGGGATGAACAATTAAAGACTGTTATCTGTACAAATAATAACAGGGTTATTCATTTTAAATTAGACAGCACAATGGTTGAAATTGACGGCAAATATTCTATAATGGATGAACCCTTAACCATTATAAGAAATATGAGCTATGTACCAAAGAAATTTATAACAAAGGAGTTTGGTCTTAAAGTCAGATGGAATAAAAAAGACAATATAATTATCACTTCAGATAAAGATACAACAAGCGTCACAGTAAATGGAGGCAGTAACATCGTTATAATTGGAGAAAGTATGATTATAAACATTTTTGAACCATGGGATATCTATACTATTAGCGATATGCTTAGTTTTGCAGACCGGCTTCTTTCCTTAAATGATACACAAGAAGCTTTGGACAAGTATAATGATATTTTGGACAACCTTTCAAAGGAAGAAATGCCAGACATTTACGCTCATGTAATGAACAATTGTGGAAATGCATACCAAAAGCTTGCTGAATACAAGGATACTAAAAGTAATATCCAAAGTGCAATCAGCTCCTACCTTGAGGCTATGGAACATTTCATTGATATTGATGATACTGCAAATTACAGCATAATACTTAATAATCTAGGAAGTGGGTACAAAAATTTATATGATATTACCGGCAATAATTCATACCTTGTAGAAGCTTCAGTTTATTATGAAAAGGCATTGAAGTACTACAACCTTTCTACCCACCCTATGGATTATGCTCTAATTCAATATAATATGGGAAAGGTTTATTATAACTTAGGATTAGTGGATCTTTCAAAAGAGTGTTTTTTAGCATCAAGAGATGTTTTTGAAATGCTGCTAGATAAATATTCATTGGACAAAACCCCATATTCTTATGCAACTATACACTTTCATTTAGGTACCATCCACAGTATCCTTGAAGAACTACACTTTTTAGAGGAAAAGAACATACAGAAAATAAATACTCCAGAAAAAGCAATAAACAATTTTAATGAGGCATTAAAGGTTTGGACTGCCGAAAGCTACCCTTTAAATTATGCAAAGGTCCATAAATATTTAGGAGATATGTACACTAAATGCTACAAAATTTTTGGAAATGCTGAATATTTATTTAGAGCAGAAAAAGAATATGAGGAGACTTTACAGTTCTATTCAAAAGAACGCTCCCCTTTCCTCTATGCTGTGACAAATTATGAACTTGGCAGCTTAAAAATACTTTTATCTCTATTGGAAACCAGTGATAAATATTTATATGAAGCCTCTATGGCATATGAAAACAGCTTTGAAGTTTTAAACCCTTTAGAATACCCAAGGCATTATGAGCAAACCCTTTGGGCCATTGAAAAGTTAGAAACCCATAAATATGAAATTGAAACCAAAAAGGAAGTTGGTAAACAGAAATGAAAAAGAAAAAAATATTTTTGCCAGTTTTATTTACATCCCTAATTCTAATACTGTCTTTACTGTATGTACAGAAAGCAGAAGCATCCCAGGAGTATAATGTACAAATAAATGGACATCCTGTGCAATTTACCATGGCACCTATAAGGTTGCAAGAAAATTTATTATTGCCCCTAAGAGAAATTTATGAGCTTTTTGGATTCCATGTACAGTGGGATAATACCCATAAGACAGCTTCATGTACAAAAGCGGACAAAAAGGTAGTAATACAAGTGGGAAGCAAAACCGCACAGATCAATGGCAAAATGTTGCCCCTTCTAGTTCCCCCTTCAATTATCAACGGAAGAATATACGTAACTTCCCAGATAATATGTGAGACCTTGAACATAAGTATAGATGTTGAAGATAAAGAAAAAACCCTTTATTTTGTTACTAAAAACGAGGCAAATGTTTCTGTCTCTGGTAATAATAATTTTCTTGTTGCAGGAAACAACCTAATTGTAAGTGTTTTAAAAAAATATGATAAGGGAGCATATCAGGAAATCGAAAATGCCAACATCCTCTTAGAAAACCATAATTATTGGGGTGCTATAAAAAGGTATGAAGAGATACTACAAGGTATTTCAAGTGAAAAAAATCCTGAAGAATATGCCCATACTATGATTAATATGGCAAACGCTTATATAAGTTTATCTCATATCATTAATAAGGAAGAAAATTCATTAAAAGCAATATCTATTTTTCAAGAAGTATTAGATAAGATACAAGACCAAAAGTATTCTTTATACATTGCCCATGCATATAAAGGTATGGGAAGGGCCTATGCTTATTACTCAAACGTAAGGAATATGGAAATTAATTTATCCAAGTCACTAGCTGCAATGGATAAAGCCCTGAAATTATATGATAAAGAAAAGAATTCCTACGACTATGCATATACTCAAATTTATAAAGCATATTACCATTACACATTAGCTCTTGTGAAGGAACCTAACAAGAACCTAGAACAGGGATTAAAGTCCTGTGAAGAAGCCCTTAGTATATTCACTTTTGAAACAACACCCTATGAGTATGCAGATGCCAAAGAGATTCAGGGAATTATTTATATGCGTATATTCTCAAGTTCTAACAACATAAAGGATATTTATACTTCTTTAGAAGCCTTTCAGGATGCCTTAAAATGCATAGATGCCAAAGATGACCCTAGCAAATATGTTCGAATTCAATGCTATATCGGAATTGTTTATCAGAATTTCATGAGTATTAATCCATCAAATGAAATCTTTGAGGCAAGTATTTCTGCCTTTGATGAATCTCTAAAATATTGCAGCTTAGATACCTCCCCAGCAAATTATGCATATGTACAAACCCAGTTGTCCGTATTATATATACAGATGTCCCATTTTACAAATTCGGCGGAATTTGCTAAAAAAGCTATTGAAGCCCTTAATGAAGCAGCAAAGGTATATACCATTGAGCAATATCCCTTGTATTATTCACAGCTTCAATATTATATGGGAGGTGCCTATAGAGTTATTGCAGAAATAAATGGAGAGGAAGAATACTATTTTAAGGCACTAAAGTCCTTTGAAAATTCTTTGAAGATTTCTACACCGGAAAAATATCTGGATAATTTTGCCACCACAAACATTGAACTTGGAAAAACATACATGGACCTTAGCAATATAAGTGAACCTGAAAATAACTTAAACGAAGCTATTAAATGCTTTGAAACGTCATTGACAGTATATAATCCACAAACCGATCCGGTTTATTTTGCATATGTCCAGGGGTACCTTGCTTCCGCACTAATAAAACTTACTAAATTGGATATCCAACCATTAGAAAATATAGACAAGGCCATTGAAGCATGTGAGACTGCACTAGAGATATTTACCCTAGAAGCCTCACCTTATTATTTTGCCAATATAAAAACAGTCCTTGGTGATGCCTACTTTGTTAAAGCTGGTATTGAGAATCCAGCAGAAAATATTATAAAAAGTATAAACTCCTATAAGGATACTCTGATGTATTATTCCATTGATACAACTCCTGAATCCTATGGGGATATCCACATAAAACTTGGTGACAGCTATGTTTACCTTGGAGAACTACAAAAGACAAAGGAAAACAAAAAACTTGCCAAAGCAAGCTATGATGAAGCATTAAAAGTCTATACCTCTAAAGGTTACCCCAAAATCCATAAAATAATAACAGATAAAAAGAAAAAGACAATGCAATAAAATTCATGCTAGATTTTTATAATTCTATTTAAAAATAATTTTCATTTATACTTGAAAAACTTTTTCTATACTCTTCTACTTCTTCACACAAAGTATAATTATTTCTTTCTAACACCTCTAAATAGCCTTCAATTATTTTGGCTGTCTCTGAGTTGCTATTCACACTAACAAACTCTTTATAACTTTGAAGCAATTCATCATTAATTTTATTTGTGGCATAATCAAAAGCTGGCATCCCATCAAAACCAAAAAAATATGAATGTAAAAGATGCATATGCTCTCTACTAACTACGTATTCTTTTATAGTCTCAGGATATGTTTTTATATAATCTTCATATTTTATTATTCTATCTTTTATTTGCTTAAAAGACAAAGTTCCTCCTATTTTTAGTTCTTGTAAATCCTTAGATTCATTTGCTTTAAGGTAAATATAATCTTTTATATCATCGGGCAAATATCCAGCGTACTCCTCTAAAACTCTATAATCTTGAACTATAGTAAATAACCCTTCTAAATTTATTATCATATAACCACCATTTATTATTTCTGTCAACAATGTTTTTAAATCATCATCCCCTAATTCATTAAGCTTATCTTTCTCAAATGTATTTCCAAAAACTTCAAAAAGCTTTTCTTGTGTTTCACTGTCAATTAAAATTTCTTCATATATTCCTATATATTTTTCTTGTATTTCTTCAAAACTTAAAATCATTGTGGTAGAATCTTTTCCTGATACATTTCTAATATTTTCCCCAATAAAAAACAAAGCCTCGAAAGGCTTTGTTTTATCATTAATCGCTATGTTGTAGTTGTCTAGTTCTGGGCTGGTATCCCGCCCAAATGCCAGCGGCTCTTTTAAAACTTCACTTATCTCATTAAATGGAATTTCAATTTCCAATGACTGACCTACCTCATTTATATATTCAACAGCACTAAAGAAAAATACTAAACTATTGTCTTTTATATAAAACTCTGATTTTTCGTTAATTCCTTCAAACTTTTTTACCAACTCCACATCTAGTTCTGAAAACTTAGATTCTATCTTTGCATCTAATTGGCTTTTATAATCTCCTTTTAAAATATCTTTTAATTCTAAAAGTTCCCCTGTTTTCAAATTGTAATTCTTACCTATAAGAACATGGTCTTCTACTCCGAAACTTCTCATATAAGATATAACTTCAAACTTTATACTTAATATTTCCTTTGATTTATATGCAACTTCATATTTTACATCTATAGTATCGTTTTCCATCTCAGCAATTTCTTTAAAGTTTTCAAGTCCTCTTTTAAATCCACTGATTCTTTCATCTATATCATCATTTACTTTTTTTTCAACCTTTTTGTCATTTAAGCCTGTTATAACAGGATAACGTATAGTTGATTCTGAATCTCCTGAAGGAACTGTTTCAACTTTTTCCTCCAAAACATATTGATCTGTTAACTCTTTAGAACACCCAATTAAAACAATGCACAATAATAATGTAATAAAAAATATCTTTTTCACCGAATTTCCCTCCACTTATAATAAATTCTTTTCTAAAATCCGATATTTTATATAATAACACATTTTTATAAAAACTTAAACATTAAATTTTTATTAATAAAGTACTATTATTAAAATTTGTTAAATAAAAGCTATACAATATTCGCTGTTTTTGTGTTATAATAATCTAGTATTAAAATTATTGTTGTTTTACTAACAATAATGTACATTTAAAAAATAAAAAACAAAAGAATTTTACCAGGAGGTCTAATAATGAGTAGCGAAATACCATTGTTTGGAAATTCAAATCCAAATACCAACAATAAACAGCCAAAAAAAATTATATTAACTGTAGTATCTATTGCTGTTATTATTCTTATTCTTGTTGTTGCTATCAAATTAGCTTCAAGTCCATCATCTAATGGATCTGATGGAAGGAATATATCTAATAAGTTAGAGGAAAAACTAAATGAGTCTTTTGTTGTTGACAATGATATCAAGAATGCATCTAACTCTAAAATTTTAGCAGTATCAGATCAATATCTTTTCTATTCTGACAACAATGGTTTATACAGAGTGAATAAAGATGGTTCTAATAAATTTGAGCTAGATACAGGAAAAATATCCAATATAAACGTTTACAAAGGTGAACTATATTATGCTAGGACTGACATTACAGATGATACTAAAACTAATCGTAATGCAAAACATCAAATTGTTAAAATGGCTTTTAATGGTGACAATAAAAAAGAAATTCATTCTTACGAATGTCAAAGAGTTAGTTCAATGCTTGTAGTTAATGATGTTGTACTTTATCAACCAATAGTTTTTATACCAGATGGTAAGACCAATGATCGTGGTGAGGCTACAGGTTCTTTTGAAACAAATTACATTATAACTTCTATAGACGGCAAGGATGTTGCAAAATTAACTAATGACAATTATCATAGTAAATTTATATTACAATATCCTTATAATCAGTCTGAGCTGGATTCATTTTTAAGCATTGATTATCCTGATACAATTGTTAAAACTTCAAAATATTTTATAAATGATACACTATATTTTGATACTCAAAGTATTGAACAACCAAGAACCATTAGAATATTCTCAATAAGCAAAGCTAATGATGTACTTAATTTAATAAGTGAGCATACTCCTAATACTGAATCAGAAACTCCAGTAAATTCATATTTAAATGGTTTTGTATATGATGGAGAGTCTATCTATTATATACTGACTGTGAGAAGAGGAACTCAAGAAAAGTATGATTTATACAAAATAGATGTTAATACAAATAACACTTTATTTGTTGAAACTCTATATAACTCAGAAGGCATTTAATTCTTTGAAATGATAAATGAAACTCCTTCTTGTAATTTTTAAAAGCCGGGATAAAACACATGTTATCCTGGCTTTTATTTTTAAATTATTATAAAAGAAGTTTACTCTGCATCTTTATATTTTTTAAATTCTGAATAATTCTTGTTAGTATATTTCTTAAAACACTTACCAAAATAATTAGGGTCAGGAATTCCTACATTTTTTGCAGTTATGTACATCAAAGTTCCCTTCTTTGCATATTCAATTGCTTTTTTCATTCTGCATTCATTAATATAATCAATAAGGTTACTATCTGTTTCTGCCTTAAATAGTCTGCTTAAATAACTTGCATTAAAACCAAAGATTTGAGCAATGGATGCAACATTTAAATCTGGCTGTTCATAATTTTCTTCTATATATTTTTTTATTTTGCAAACGGTATCATTTTTATGAACCATTTGATAATCGTCATCTGTCAACAACTTTTCTTCTGATGACTTTTTTAGATTTATATCATTTATCACTTTTAATAGTGTTTTTCTTATCTCTTTACTATTAATGGGTTTTAGCAAGTAATCACAGACACCTATTCCAATACATTCCCTTGCGCATTCAAAATCACTAAAAGCTGATAAAACTATTATTTTTAAATCCGGATACCGTCTCATAGCTATTTTAGAAAATTCAATTCCATCCATAAAAGGCATCCTTATGTCTACAAAAGCTATATCAGGCTTTATCTCGTCAATAGTATTAATAGCTTCTATGCTACCTGCTGCCTCTCCAGCCACTTCTACATCTAAATCTTCTTCTTTCTCTATAATATTTCTTAATAGGTTTCGAAGTGGTCTTTCATCATCAATAATCATCACTTTATACATATAATTTCCCCCTACATCGGAATCTTAATATCTATCTTAAAATAAAGACCCTCCTTTGTCGTAATTTCATATAAATCCAAATCATTATAATAATATTGTATTCTATTTATTGTGCCTTTAAGCCCAAAACTCTCTTTCCCTCCTTTACTCATTATTTCTTTTAACTGTTTTTCACTCATTCCCACTCCTGTGTCAAAAACAACTAAGTGTATTCTTTTTTCTTTATAAACAGATATTTTTATAATGCCTTTTTCTCCTTTTAATCTTATACCATGATATAAACTATTTTCAACTAAAGGCTGCAAAATTAACTTAGGAACTATAATATCTAGTAAGTTTTCATCAATTTCATATTCAGCCTCAAACATATCACCAAATCTCAACTTTTGAATTTTTAAATAATTCTTTACCATTTCAATTTCTTCTCTTAGAGATATCTCTTTTTTGCCTTTGCTTAAAAATTCTCTGTAAAAGTTACCTAGGGTCATAATAGCATCATAGGTTTTTTCATCGGAATTTTCTAATGCAATAGCGGCTATAGAACTTAATGTATTGTATAAAAAATGAGGTTTTATGCTCTCTTGAAGAGCATGGAATTTTAGTTTTTTTATTTCTCTTTCTTTACATATAGCTTCATCAATAATTTTATCAACTTCAACTAATCGTTTAGTATCCTTTAGTATTTCTTTTCTTTTTTGATTAAATAATTCTATACATCCATCTCCTTCTAATTTTAACATATTGATATATTGCATAAGCTTTTCTATAGGCTTTACTATATATATATAAGAAAACACGCTAATTAAGCATAATGAGATAATAGATACAATTGTAATTGCTAAAATAAATATTGTAGTTTGCTCTGTATTTTCTCGCATAGCTAAGTATGCAATAAAAATCATAATGGCTTGTATCAAAACTAATTTTAATAATACAAATATTAATTTTTGTCTTATCTTTTTAGAATTAAACCACTCTAATATTTCTTTTATCTTTTGAATCATAAGTTAATTGTAACAAATTTATTTTTTCTTCTCAACTTATCAAGAAAATTCGTCAACTCAATAAGAATATTCGCCGCTTTTTAATAGCCTTTTTATAAATTTGTTATATTAAAAAAATTATATGATTTAATATGTTGGAAATTTTTTAAAAAAAGAATTGTAAGTGACTTGTTTTTAGAATTGTTAATCAATATAATAATTAAACTTCAGGAGGAAAAATTCCTCCTGAAGCACCAATATTCACATCAACCTTTAATTGCACCTGCCATAAGGCTCTGTTGAATTTTCTTACTCATGAAAGCATATAGTAGCAAGGTTGGAATTGTAGTAATAAGTAATGCTGCCCCAATAGGTCCCCATTCTGTAGAAAAAGTACCTTGAAGGGACTGAATTCCAACTGTAAGTGTATTATAGTCTGAATCTCTAATAAATACAACTGCAAACATCAACTCATTCCACGCTTGTAAATAAGTAAAAATAGCCACTGTAGAAATAGCAGGTTTTAAAAGGGGTAATATAATTCTAAAAAATATTCCATATACACTACATCCATCTATACAGGCAGCCTCATCTAATTCTCTTGGGATGCCCAACATAAAACCACTAAAAATTAAAATAGCCATGGCTAATGCAAAACCTACATAAGGAATAACTAGCGCCTGATAGGAGCTTAGCATTTTTAATTTACTCAATACAAGGAAAATAGGTAAAATTGCCGCATGAATTGGAATTGTCAAACCTAACATAAAAATATTGTTAGCTGTTTTTCTTCCCTTCCACACAAGTCTTGTCAATGCATAAGTAGCCATTGCTGCAAAAATCACTGTTAATAATATGGTTATTCCCGTTACAATTACACTGTTTAAAAAATATTTACCTACTCTACCTATTGTCAAAGCTCTATGGAAGTTTGACCACATCCATTCCTTTGGAAGGCCTATTATATTTCCTCCAAAAATCTCCTTATTACTCTTTAGAGAAAAAGTAAACAACCAGTATAACGGAAATATATTTATAATTGCCCATATACCTAGAATGACATAGGTAAATATTGACTTTATTTTGAATTTATTTATATACTTCTTGAATTTATTCATTTACATCTCCTCCGTTTTTATACTGGCTTTTATAAGCAATGCAAAAAAGAAACACAAGAAAATTATAGAGACAGCAATTGAACTTCCAAATCCAAAACGGTAACTGCTAAAAGCCTGTTCAACCATCAAAGTAGCAGGCACCTGGCTAGCTCTTAATGGTCCTCCACCTGTCAATACATATATTAAGTCAAATGCTTTTAAAGAACCTGTTACTGCAAAAATTAAACAAACTCTAATAATTGGCTTAAGCATTGGAATTATAATGTACCTTGACACCTGTCCTTCAGTTGCCCCATCTATTTGAGCAGCTTCTCTTAAATCTGGAGATATTGACTTTATACCTGCATACATTAAAAGCATGTGATAGCCAACATACTGCCAAAGCAAAGGGATAAAAACTGCAATTAATACAACTTTAGGATCTCCAAGCCAATTTTTGGTTAGGTTCTCTAATCCCATTGAATTTAACAAAACATTTAAAATACCATATGTGGGAAAGTAGATTTTTTTCCAAAGTTGACCTACAACAACTGTTGATAACAATACAGGCAGGAAAAATACCCCTAAGAAAAATCTTTCCCCTTTTATCCCCTTTGCCAATAGTAAAGCCAAACCAAGGGATATTGGTAATTGAATGAAAACTGATAATACCGCTAAAATAAGCGCATTTATAATTGATTTTGGAAATTTTAAAGTGGCATTTGTAAACAATTCTTTATAGTTCCCCAGTCCTATAAATGAACTTTTTGCAATACCATAGTCTAAAAAACTATAATACACTGACATAAAAATTGGTATGATAATTACTGTAATAAATAGTACTGCTGCAGGAAACATAAATAAAAATATGGCTAATTTATTTTTTCTTACAGAGTCCATATTTTGACCCCTCCTATTAAACTTACTCCTTTAAAAAACAATCAAAACCTTTCTTAACAAATACTGAATATTTATGCATTTGCTCGAAAGGTTTTGATATCTTATACATTATTTTTCTCAAAAAACCATTTTCTTTAACTCTTTTTGAGAAAATATAGTTTCTCTATTTATCTTAGTAAAACTGCTATTTTGCAATCATCACTAAGATACATCATATAAGACTTACTAATCATCCATTCAGCATTTAATTAAGGTTTTCATCCATTCTCTCTGCAAATTGTTCTGGTGTAATCTGACCAAAATACAGCTCTTGTAATAAGTTTAAATAAGGATCCTTGTACTCAGACTCCATAAGTGTATCAAACCAAAGTGTAAAGGATGTTGCACCTTCTACAAAGCTTGCAAGCTTTCTAGTAAGTGGGTTTACTTCACTGTCATCATAATCCACTTCCCAAACTGGAAGTCCTGCGCCGTCAAGGTATGAGTACTTAGATATACTTCTTGCCAATTCTATTGCTGCTTTTGCTGCAAGTTCTGGGTCTTTTGAAGATTTACTTACCATAAGTGTATCAGCTGCACCACCCATGAAATCAGTTGCTGCTGCATTATTTCCTGCTACAGGATATGGAACAGCATCAAAATCTTCTGGGTTTTCTGGGTCACTTTGAATTGAACCTGCCATCCAGCTTCCTGTTACAAACATTGCAACTCTTCCTGCATAAAACTCAGCACTAGCTTCGTCATTTGACATTCCTGCTGCACCTTCAACAAATGCACCTATATCAACTAACTTTTTGAAATTAGCTGCTGCTTTAATGAAATCAGGATCGTTATAACTCTGTCCACCACCAGTTAATGCTGATACTACTTTATCATGCCCAGCTGATTTTAAAACTAAGTTGTCATGAGTCATAGCAAGAACCCAAGTATCTTTTGCACTTATTCCAATTGGAGTAATGCCGTTTGCTTTAAGTTTTTCACATACATCAACAAGCTCATCAAAAGTAGTTGGAGGCTCAACACTGTTTTCAGCAAATATCTTTTTGTTATAGAATAGTGTTGAAATAGGAGTTGTATAAGTTACACCGTATACCTTACCATTATATGTCTGATAAGTTAGTGCTGCATCATTTATTTGTGACTTATACTCATCTGTAAAATACTCATCAAGAGCTAATACATTACCTGAGTCTATAAATGGTGCAGAAAATCCTCCTCCCCAAGTGTAGAATATGTCAGGAAGGTCATTTCCTGTAACTGATGTTGCAATAGTTGTTTTGTATGATTGGTTTTCAAAAGTTTCATGTTTAATTTTAACACCTGGGTTTGCAGCTTCAAAGTCTGCAATTGCTTTAGTGTATGAATTGTGAAATGCATCACTCTCAGTTGAAATACTCCATAAAGTCAATTCAATATCCTTAGTTCCTGTACCTTTATCTCCTTGGTCGTCATTAGCTGTATCTGGTGCTTTAGTAGGCTCTACATTACCTTCTCCGCCTTTACCACCACAACCAGTAACAATAAGTACTATCATCATAACACATGCTAACAAACTTGCTAATTTTTTCTTCATTCTTAGATTCCCCCTGTGTGTTTTTTTTACTACATAATTATAAGCACTTCCACGCTAATATGCAACGGATTATTTTTACCTATAATATGCAATATTTTTACTTTAGTAGAATAGAAAGAAGTTTACCGTTCTAAAATCCTTAGCAAAAATACTCCAATTATAGAACTACTTAATATCTATTCTAGATATTTTTTAAAATTCCTTCTATATCTACAAAAATATTTTTCCCAAATTATAATATTTTTATGTATTTTGAAATATGTAAAAAATTATTTCCTAAAACAAAATTCCAGAGTTTAAAAAAACTCTGGAATTTTTGGCGTGCCCAGAAGGAGTCGAACCCTCAACCTCTTGATCCGTAGTCAAGCACTCTATCCAATTGAGCTATGGGCACATAAAAAATAAAATTACTAACCACTATTTTTAATTAACATCTTATATAGTAATATAAAACTATAAAAAAATCAACTGTATTTTTTCTACTTTAAAAATTATTAGATTACTTAAGATATATCATAAAAAGAGGTTTAATTCCTAGATTTTTTCCTAAGAATACATTATATAAGTTTTATTATTCCTGTAATATAGCAAACTTATGTGATATAATGTTTATGCACTACATAAGAATATTTTCCCAAAAATAAAGAAGGGATTGAGTTTTTAATGTTATTTGATTCTTACAAATCAATTTTATATTCGGATACATTGGTACCGGATATTTTTATTACTGAATATATGCCTTTAATGGATTCAAACTGTGTAAAGGTATATTTGTATTGTTTGTTTTTAAGCAAGCACAATAAAAGAGCTTCCGCTGAAGAATTTGCTAAAAATCTTAATATGGATGTGGCATCAGTTAAGCAATCTTTGACCTGCCTTGATAATATGGGAGTATTAATATGGAAAGAAAACGGTCTTTCCCTTCATGATTTAAAAGAAAAAGAAATCAAAAAAATGTACCGTTTAAAAACCACATCTACTCCTGAAGAGGCAATTAGAAATAGTGAAAAAAACAAAAGACGCAACGAAATTATATCCACAATAAACAATACTTTTTTTCAAGGTGTTATGTCTCCATCTTGGTATACCGACATAGACTCTTGGTTTGACAGGTTTAAATTTGATGAAGATGTAATGCTGGCACTTTTTCAATATTGTTTTGATCAAAAGGGCTTGGCAAAGCCTTATATAGAAAAGGTTGCAGAAGGTTGGAAGAGCAGAAATATAAAAAATTCTTTCGACTTAGATAACTATTCTATAGAATATAAAAAGTTTAAAGATGTGAGAAAATCTATAGTTAAAAAACTTAAACTAAATAGAAACCTTACAGAATATGAAGAAAAATATGTTGAAACCTGGGTAATGGATTATAAGTATTCTTTTGAAATTATAGAGTTGGCACTTAAAAAGACCACCTTTAAAACCAACCCTAATTTTAATTACATAAACAGCATTATAACTGATTGGTATAAAAATGGTCTAAAAACCATAGAAGAAATTCTTGTATATAATGCTAATCGAAAAAAACCATCCACCGAAAAAGCTAAGATATCTACACCACCTATACCTCAAAAAGAAAATTTTGAACAGCGTCAATATGATGAAGGCTACCTTGAAAGTCTTTATGAAAATGCTTAAAATTCTGGAGGTAATATGAGCAAAAGTGTGTACAACCTAATTAAATCTGAGTATGAAAATAGACAAAAAAAATCATATGAATTGCTTTCAAAGAGAAGAACTTTAGCCTATTCTAAAGTTCCTCTCATTGAAGAAATTGACAAGCAAATAAAAGTAAGTGGTCTTAAGTACACTAAAATGATACTTCAAAAATCTGTATCTTTTGATAAAGCTATAGAACAATTGTTAAAAAAAATTTCTGATCTTAAAGAAGAAAAAAGACAGCTTCTTGAAAAGTATTTTAATGACCCTGATTTTTTAGAATTGAAATTTTACTGTGAGCAATGCCAGGATACAGGTTTTACTGTCAGTTCAAATGGTACTAAAAAATGCTTTTGCTTTAAACAGCAATATATTGACAATCTATTTAATCAGTCAAATTTAAAACTTTTAGACAAAGAAAATTTTTCTCACTTTAATGAAAATTATTATCCTGATGTTGTTGACCAATCTAAATATGGAATTAAAATAACACCTCGGGAAAATATATTAAAAATTAAATCCAGGGCTCTTTCTTTTATTGATAATATAGACAATCCTGAAGAAAAAAATCTTTTTTTTAGTGGTCCAACTGGTGTTGGAAAAACCTTTATGATAAATTGCATTGCAAAAGAGCTTTTAGAAAAGGGAAGAACTGTTTTATATCAGTCCTCTCCTTCTCTTTTTAACACCATAAATCAGTATAATTTGAAATTTCAAAGAGGGGAAGTTTTTGAGGATACAGTATATAAAAACATTTATAATGTAGAGCTTTTAATAATAGATGACTTAGGTACAGAATCTCAAACTGCTGCAAGATATGCAGAGCTTTTAAATATTATAAATATACGTCAAGAAAACAACATTCTCCATCCATGTAAAACCATTGTTTCTACAAATATTGGAATTAATAAATTAAACCAATACTATGGAGAAAGAGTTGTCTCAAGAATAATAGGTGGATTTGATTTGTTTAAATTTGCCGGTCAAGATATACGTATGTTTAAGAAATCCCTTGAATAATATAGACTAATGCAACCACTAAAAGTCCAGGAATAAAAGTTATGATATCTTTAAACCTAACAGGTTCTTTATTTTCTTCAATATCAACTTTTATATCTTCTGTGTTTATAATAAATAAATTCATAAAAACTTTAAAAATTGCTCCAAAAACCATAAACATTATTAAACATACAATTAGTATGATTACCAATTCACTCATAGATGCATTTTCAAATTGTGAAAAAATATCTCTATCCACTCCACTATCCTCTATAAATTTTTCTGCTTTTAGTGAATATAAACCTAAAAGAAGTACTATAGAGTTGTTTGTAAAATGAGCAAATATACCACCATATAGAGAATTTGTTCTATAAACAATAAACCCCATCAAGGCTCCTAAAAGAAAAGTTCCAAAAAGTCTTTGAAAATCAAGATGCATTAGTCCAAAAAGTAGTGCGGTAATTATAATAGCCTTTTTAATTCCATACCTTTCAAGACCCCTTTGAATAACTCCTCTAAAAAGCACTTCCTCACAAATTCCTGCCATAACACCTACAATAAAAACACTTATTAAAATACTAGGTAAATTGTTTTCTACTGGAATCTGAAAAAATTCATATTTTCCAAAAATTATTTTAACTAGAAAGTGATTTAAAAAATTAAATACAGCAACTAAAGGCATTGCAGATGCAACCAGAAAAAATATTATTAAAAGTGTTTTAAATTTAATTTTATTTAATCTTAATACTTTCTTCACATTAAATTTAAATAAAACTAGAAATAAAACAGGTGGAAGTAATATTAATGCAAACTGATTAATTAAATTTCCTTTATAAAAACCCAAGTTACTAAACAGTCTACTAGCAAAAAAGTATAAACACACGCAAATAGAATATATTAATCCTGCATGAAAAGGACTTGGATTTTTAAAATCTTTCCCCACAGTTAACACCTCACGTTTTTTATTTATAGTTAATTCAGTGGCTTTTTACTTTTAAAATATTTATTTTTGTATAATTTTTTTTGAAAATCTAATATTCTAAAACCTTAAACTTATAATATTATATCATTATTAAAGACTTATTTATACATTAGCTTCTATTCTAAAACATAGCATTAAAATATTATAAGCTTCAGATGAAATTTTATTTACATCCATCTGAAGCTTATATGCCCTATAGTTTATTTTTTTTATTTATATTTTTTATTTTTAAATTCACAGTTTCCCTTTAGATTTAACTTACATGGTTAGTATTCCATTTGGAGTATCTACTATCATTAAAATCTTCTCTTCTTTTCCTGTCTCCGCATTAATATATACAAGAAAATCTTTATCATTTAATTTTCCTTTAAACTCATAGGTAAATAACTCAGTTTTATAATCTGTAGGTATAATTGCAAGACCTGAACTAATTATCTCCATTCTGTCTCCAATCATATCCTTTGCTTCTTCTAAGGTTATTTTAGGTTCCGGTATATTTCTTTCAGTATGTGCATAAAGGTATCCTTTGCTTTCAAACCCAACAATTTCACCATTATCTAAAGCTATTTTTACTTTAATAAGATCTGGATATATAGTTACATCTTCCTGCTTATAGGCATAATTTATGGTAGCTGTGCCATCTTCTTTTAAGTAATAGGTGTCTACCATTCCTTTATATCCTCTATCTTCTAAAAACTTTTTTCCAAGCTCCTTTGCCTTGTCTATATCTATTGTATGTTTTCCTATTTCTTTATTACGAAGCATCCAAAGTACATGTCCACCTTTTTGAGTAACATCTATAGTGGCAATATCATCTTTTGGAGCATTTTTAAATGCAACATTATAGCTATATGTCTTAATATCAGAATTGTCGTTTTTTCCTATTTCGTTGACGCTTTCAACTTTATCTTTTCCAAAAAATTTAATAACATATTCTTTTGCCTTTTCTTGATCTAATTCTTCTCCAGTAAGGCCTTTTGGTTTTATTTCTGTTAGGTGGTCAGAAAAGGGGCCATCATAAATAAGAGTTGGATAATCTATAAATGTCTTATCCAAATTTTCAAATTGTTCTTTAGGCATTTCACCAGAAGTCTTTTGAAACAAAGGAGTCCCTTTTTTACTTAATTCCCCCCATTTTATTCTTCCTGTGGAAATTTGGTTTTGTAAATCATTTAAACTTTGATTTAGAGTTACTGCATAGCCATGAAGGTCTTCTATCATTTTGTACTGTTTATCATCTAAATTTTTGCCTTCCATATTTTTATGATTTATTGAATAGGCTAAATCCCCTACTTGACTTAAAAATTTAGCCGTGTTTGCCAAAACATGCTGTGAAACAGGTAATTGTCCTAAATTTGTCTGAGCCATATTGGCCTGTCTCCAAGCTTCCTGCATAGTTGTTGCAGTGGCATTTGGTGTAGATGTTATAAGAGATTTTATCAATAATGCTTGTACATTATCCACATACCCAACCATGTCATAAAAAGACCTGTTGTATTGGTTGTCCAGTTCCTGTCGTAAATTTGCCGCGTTTTTGTACTGATATATTCCCCATGATGCAACTAAGGCTACCACCACAATTGTAATGGTATACATTTTCCTGTCTGACAGTCTATTTTTAAAATCTTTTAGCTTTCCTCTAATACTCAAATTTACACCTCCTGTTTTTACTTTCCAAAATTATGCTTTCCTATTTTCTTTACAATGGTTCTGCTCCAAATCCAGTCACTAGTTGCAGTTGCTGGATTCCAATAATACACACATCCATTTGTAGGATCCCACCCATTAAGTGCATCTCTTGCTGCCTTTAGAACCGTTGAATTTGGGTCTATTGGAACATTTATCTGCCCATCTGCCACTGCTGTAAATGCAAGAGGCTGATAAATAACTCCTGCTATAGTATTGGGAAATCTTGAGTCTTTTACTCTATTTAAAATAACTGCCCCTACAGCAACCTGACCTTCATAGGGTTCTCCCCTTGCCTCTCCATTAATTGCCCTGGCTATAAGCTGCTCATTTCTGATGGCATCCTCCTTAGCATATACCTCCCCCCACTTTGAAATGGTTGTAAGTCCCATTGCAGTCAGCGTCTCTTCTTCTGCAATCCCTGTTTCTTTTAACCCATGAGTCTTTTGAAAATTCAACACAGCCATCTTTGTTTCTTTGTCATAAATCCCATCAACCTCTCCTTTGAAATATCCCCAGTTTTTTAATCTCTGTTGGACCTGTTCTACCTGCTGGCTTTCCATACCAACATCCAATTTGTCCACAATAGGGGTAATGAAACTTTTTCCTCCAAAGTACAGTGGTATTGCAATAGAAAAAATAACAATAAGAATAATTAGTATTTTAATTTTTTTCAAGTTATCTCTCCTTTCTAAATTGCACTTTTTTTATGTGTTAAGGAACAAATTATAAATGAGTTAAGTAATCTACATTTAAAGCTATTTTTTGTTTTTTTACAAAAAAATATTCACAACCTAAATGCTATTTTTAATGGTATAACATTGACTTTTTCGCCAAACAATAACTATAAAAGTAGAATTAAATTCCCTACCGAGGTGCTTTATGGATGTTTTGTTTTTGTCAATATCAATGGGAGCTGGACATTTGAAAGCTGCCTATGCCATAAAAGAATATGTAGAAAAAAAATATCCTCATTCC
This sequence comes from Clostridium sp., assembly GCA_012841175.1. Classification (GTDB taxonomy): domain Bacteria; phylum Bacillota; class Clostridia; order Acetivibrionales; family Acetivibrionaceae; genus Herbivorax. Next base: position 17,523 of record DUVG01000032.1, on the reverse strand, counting down.
AAAAATATAGTTGTAGATACTTTTAAAGTTATAAACCCGTTAGCCCATAAAATTATTGTGGATGGATATTTAAAAACAATAAAAATTAAACCAGATTTATATGGAAAACTATATAATTTATCTGAATATAAGAAAATTTTGAACAAATTAAGTAATGCCATGAATATTATTTTGTCACCTAAAATAGAAAGGCTGATTAAAGAATTTAATCCGTCTATTATAGTGTGCACCCATCCTTTTCCACTGCAAATGGTTTCTTATTTGAAAAAAGAAAATAAAATTTCCACACCAACAGTTGCAATTTTAACAGATTATGTGAATCACCCATCGTGGTTTCACACAAATATTGAAGCTTTTATAGTGGGACATGACTATATAAAACAGGATATGGTACGATGCGGCATTCCAAAAGAATCTATATTTTCATATGGAGTACCAGTTTCACAAGTTTTTTTGAACAAAAAGGAAAAAACTTTAGCAAGAAAAGAATTAGCCTTAGAGGACAAATTCACCGTTCTTATTATGGGGGGAAGTTTGGGTTATGGGAATTTAAAAAGTACTTTTATAAACTTTGGAAAATGTTTTAGAGAAATGCAGATAATGGTTGTATGTGGGGAAAACGAGAAACTCAGAAAGAAGTTAGAGAGAATTTCTCACTCTTTTAATAAAAGGGTACGGGTTTTTGGATATACAAATAATATTTCTAAACTTATGGATGCATCAGATGTTCTTGTAACTAAGCCTGGTGGCATGACTATATCAGAAGCTCTTGTAAAGGAATTACCCATGTTTATAATTTCTCCCATACCTGGTCAGGAAGAGAGAAATGCAAAATTTCTTGTAACTTCAGGGGCTGCAATAACCATTTCTAAAAATGATGATATAGAAAATATTTTGTGTCAGACAATGGATAATCATTTAAGATTTGAACATATGAAAGAAATGGCTAAAAACCTTTCCGCACCTTACTCAGGGAAGAACATACTTAATTTAATGGAAAAGCTCTCTATAAAAGTTTAATTGCTACTTTAAAAAGTTTCTTCTGATACACTGCTAGAATCAAATATCCTTTTTATACCCATCAAGTTGTGTTGAAATCTTTCTTTTTGTACAGAATCTACAACAACTCCCTCGGATTTACTGGCATAAACAAATTGATTTTCTCCAATAAAAATACCAACTTCAAAAACCTTTTCACGGTCTTTTCCATTGTTTAAAAAAATCAAATCCCCAGGTTCAATATTTTGAATACTTATATCTTGTCCTTTAAAATTATAATAGTCTAAAAAATCTTCTCTTAAAAATTCAATACCGTTTATTTTGCAGCATATGTACACAAGACCTGTGGAATCTATACCTTCCCAGGTGCTGATTCCTCCCGAAAGATAGGCAGTATTGATAAACTTATTAACGGTGGTAGCTAAATCTTTACCAGATGTCTTTGTTATTGATTGTTTTGCAGGCACTACAATTGTATCTTTTCTTTCAACCCACCCAGTGGTATTTTTCGGTAAAGCCACTTCGTAATAATTTTCCTTCACATTTACTATATAGAGCTCAGTCCCCATTACCACATCTTTTACTGTAACTTTGCCATCTGGTTTATTAAGAATCTTTTTAGTTTTACCTGTAACCACAATTCTATCTGTATAAAGCTCGTCCATTATACTTCTGCAGTTTTCGTCTATGCTCTTTGTCCTAATCCAGCCAATATGACCATCAGCTGCTCTAACTTTGGACCATCCACCATCACTTCCAAGAACGGTAACTTCCTGATTAAATAGTGCTTGGGTCAGCCTTTCAGATGATAAGTCAGTTTCTTTAAAAACATCTGCTACTGTACTAATTACAACAGCTTTGTTTTTATAATAATTCTCATCTATTGTTGTTTCTAATTCGCTATTCTCTGGTTTTTGAATACAAGATACAATCAAAAATTGAATTAAACAAATTGCTATTATTAACATTACTTTTTTTTTAACATAAATCATTCTAACCACCAAAACCATCTTATATATTTGTACATTAAATTTCAATTCTTCTTTTATTTCTTTCATCTAGAACATTCTCAAGGGCAATGGCTTCATTTACAGCACTTTCAATTTTGTCTAGCATATCCTCTGATTCAATCTTTAAATTTATTTGTTGTTTTAGCATATATACTGTACTTTTTATATAATCAAGACGGGTATCTATTCTCTCTAAACTTAGCTTTTCATCTTTTAATCTAGATAATACTTTTTCATCCATTTTAATTATATTTTCTATATTCTCACGTACCTTTGGATCACTAGTAAAATTTAATTTCCTAGTGTTTTTTGCTATTTTTTCTTGCACTGGTTTTACATCTATAGAACCAAGCTCTTTACTTCTTATACAAAAGCTTTTTAAAAGTTTTATATATGAAATTACTAAATCTAAGGTCTTTTCTGTTATCTTTTCATTTAAAAAATTTGGACCCTCTTTGTAATATAACTTCATTATTTCTTTTTTATCATTCATAATAGAGCACAGCTTTTTATAGTATGCTGGATTGGTATGCCTTTTTGCATCATCTGCTAGTACTGCACATGCTTTATCAAGTTTTTTTATTTTCTTGTGTTTCATTTTTCTCATAAATTTATCTTGAAATTTTTTGCTGGTAAAACTTTGAATTACCAATGCTAAATATATAGCAATAGAAGTAGCACTAAAGGGAAGAAGCAACCCTTCCTTAATTTCAGAATTTGCTACTAGCGAAACTATCATAAGAATAACAAGCGCTCCTATATTTCTACTATTAAATAATGAACTAATAAATAATTTAAACTTCATGATAATTATACCTACAACCCTCGTTTTTGTGATAAATCTTTTTTTTGTAAAATGCTAATCTTTGTAAAATGCTAATTTTTATTAAGGTCTATCTTTTTGTTTTCTGCCTTTTCTTTCACTTCAAATCCGCTATCTCCACCTAATATAGCTTCTGCCCTTGCTCTTGCTCTTTCACGTGCAGAATTTAAATCTAATTTCTTTAATTTCATATCTATATTAGCATCATTAAGGCTTTCCACAGCATTTGCCCTTGCAATTTTTTTATTAACTATCTCTCTTGCTCTATCCATATTCTCATTTATGTTTCCAATTTTATTGTTTTTAGATGCATACTTTGCATTAACAGTATTTATATTTTCCTTTAATTTTGCCATTTTTTCTTGAGTCTTTAAAGTTTTCAATTCATTTAGTTTTGAATTCATTTCAGATTCAAATACTTTGTAATTTTCTCGTATGGCTTCAACTTCTCTCATTGCGTTATCATGAGTAGCTTTATGGGTTTCATACACAGTTTGATATTCTTCTTCATGCATAAGCAATTCTATTAAAAGTTCTCTATCTCCTTGCCTTTTAGCAGTTTCAATCCTTGCCTTTACTGCATCCAAATTTTTTTCTGCATTTTTCATTTCAATCTTTATCAGCTCTGCATTTGTCTGAATTTCTATTATCTGCTGTTCAGCTTCCTTACGTGCTTTTTTAATTTGATTTTTTATATCTTCAAATAAAAGGTCTGGATTATTCTCCTCCAAGCCTCCTAGCAAACCTCCAAAAAAACCTCTTATCAAACTCCCTAGTCTACTAAAAAAACCCATATATGCTCCTCCTTAAAAATAGTTCTTACTATTCATTAATTTATAATAAATGTTGGTCTTTGTAAATAGTAAATTTATTTGAAGTTTTTGTGCCCATCTAATAAAATTCCTCTATCATCTAATACATTTTTATATTTTTCAGGAAGCAAATCTTTGTCATCACATTCTTTAATGGCTAGCATAGTCATAAATTCCACCTGTTGAGTACTAGGCCTACAGCGTATTATAGCTTCTTTTAGTACATACTCTGTAAGCACACTTCCTTTGATATCTTCCTCATTTGCTATCTCATAGGCTTTTCTGACAACTGTTTCAATCTCTGCTCCTGTGTAATTTGCCGTCTCTTTTGCAAAAGGAGAAAAATCCTCCACATCAGTACTAAATCCATATCTGTTAATTATTATTTTAAATATTTCAGCTCTTTCTTTTTCCTCTGGTAACAATATGGGTATTTTTTTATCAAATCTTCCCGCTCTTTTTAGTGCTGCATCTAAAAGATCCGGCCTGTTAGTTGCTGCAATAAATATAACTTTTCCTCTATTATTTGTATTACTGGTAAATTGCAAAAATTCATTAAAAATATTTCTACTAACTCCACTATCTCCACTTTCTCCTCTTTTAAAAACAGTGTCTATCTCATCAACAAAAACTATCACAGGCTCTTGTGATTGTGCACCTAATAGACACTTTTTAAAGTTTTTCTCACTCTCACCAACATACTGACCTAGTATCCTAGACATATCTATTTTAACACAATTAAAACCACTTGACTTTGCTAAAGCATTAACTAAAAGTGTTTTCCCTGTACCAGAAGGTCCACACAAAAGTATTCCCATTGGAACTCTTCTTAAATCCCCTTTTCTAATAGGTTCAACAATATTTTTTAAAAGATAGTTTTTGGCCTTCTCCATTCCTCCTATATCGTCAAATCCTATCTCTGGATAAATAAACTCCAAAACATCTCCATATTCCTTTTTTAAAACAGAGTACTTTTTATCTTTAATAAATTCAAAACTTATAGGCACATCTTCAGCTTCAGATTTAAGTTTTATATCTTTTATTGCTTTTTTACTAAGTCCAGAGGACAATTTTGCAAAATCACTAACGCTAATATCCATCTTAACACTTTTGTCCTTTAAAAGATACTGTATATAGTCTATTCGCTCTTTTTCGTTGGGCAGTTCCACTAATATAGGTTCTATTCTATAAGCTGACTTTAGCACTTCGCTATTTACTTCAGCAAGGGTGTTTGCCATTAAAAATATAGTACTTCCCACAGAAGATATTTTTGAACTGTTTGACCACTCACATAACCATATAAGTGCCATTCTCTCTTCAATGGACATTGATCCCACATCACCTGATGGTATTATTTTTTCTACATGGTCTACAAATAAAGCCATTTTTGTACTCTTTAATGCCATATCAATGTAGTAAAACAATTTAGAAGGCATTGCATGCATATAATCTTTTACCACATTTGAAGTGATTTTATTAAATTCTCTTTCCATTTCAGGTTCTAAAAAAGTCAATCCTTTAGATATGTCATAAAATGCCACAATGGAAAAATTTCTGCTTTTAATGAATTCCTCATAAATGTATCTGTCAATAAACCTATAGTTATCAACAACATCTCTTATATTAAAATAGAGAATAAATTCATGGGATATTCCTGCTTTATATATACTTAAAAATTTATCATACCACATAAATTAACATAACAGGGGAAAACAGGAATGTTTCCCTTGTTTAAACCTCCTACTAAAATAATTTAAATAATTTTATTTTTATTTTATCATATTTACCATTCATATCAATAACAATTGTTGTAACTCATAACAGTTTCATTTATTGTTTGTTTATTCTTTATACATGTTTTTAATCTCTAAAGTGAATACTAAAAAACGTATTTAAAAACAGTATGGGAGGTTTTTTTATGGAGACAGTAGCTTTTAATGTTCCTACACTATCATGTAGTGCATGTTCTGATAAAATCCAAGAAAATGTGCGAGAAATAAAAGGCATTGCCAACTCATCAGTTGATTTAAAAAGCCAACAGCTTAAAGTGGAATACAATCCTTCTGATATTAGCCCTGAAGAAATTAAAAAGCATATATTAAAAATGGGCTATGAAGTTTTGTAATTTGTTTTTTTTAAAATAAAAGTGCAGAAAATTTTATATACTGCACTTTTATTTTTATTAACTGATTTATTTACTTAGATAGGCATTTACAGCAATTACATCATTTAATTTATCAACATCATTTGCTATTTCCGGATGTTCTGAAATTATACATTTTGCTTTTATATTTAAAATATTAAAAACCTTTTTTTCCGCATCTTCTATAGACAATTTTCCCAATAATAATTTTATAAAAAACCAAAAACCAAATACACGGGCCATTTTAAGAGGATTCTTTCTAGAATCCACAAGCTTTTCAATTAAAGGCAGAGATGATCTAATAACTGCCGACTTAATATAAAAAACATTCCCACCTGTAAATGTTCCTTCTTTCACTTTAACATAGGTTCTTTCTAGTTCAGGATACAATTTAATGTTAAGGGATTTTTCAACCACCGGATAGCAAAAATCACCCTTTGCTTCTTTGCATTTATTCACAAAATCATTTATTGTAGCTGGTGTTAGTAAAGGAATATCAGAAGAACAAACTAATAAATGCTCCTCTGAATCAAAATAACTTATCCCTTTCATAAGATTTTCAACAATTGAACCCTTTGAGTCTATTATATCATCAACTTTCCCCAAAATAGCATCTGCTATATCATCTTTAGGACCCACAACTACTATTTTTCCTATATCATCAGCATTTTTTAATGCATCAATGACATATTCAATCAATGTTTTTTTATTAATCTCTATAAGGCATTTATTTTTAAAGCCGCTCCAACTTTCATCAGATTGTGAGCCTGCTAAAATTATTGCGTTTAACATACTTTCCCCTTCTTAACTCTAATAAAATAAAGTTTCAATTAATCTATTATTCCCTAATCTTTTTAAGAGCTTTAATAATAATCTCCTCTTGTTTTTTTATATGTTTTTGTGCATAAATCCGAGCCTGCTCTCCATCTCTTTTTGAAATTGCTTCATATATGTCTTGATGCTCTTTAATTAAAGCCTCATGGCTGCTGTAGTCTTTTAAGTATATCACCCTAAATCGTTGAATCTGCTCTCTTAGCTTACATGCAATTTGAATAAGTTTATCATTTCCTGAAGCACTATAAATCAAATCATGAAATTCAACATCTTTTTTTATTGTTCCCTGCAAATTGTCTTTTTCTGCATAAGACTTGAACTGACAAAGAATTTGACCTAAACTTTTTATTTCTTCATCTTTTATCCTTTTAGCAGCAAGAGAAGTAGCAAGACCATCAAGGGACGCACGTACTTCCAAAACGTCCATTATATTTTTAACAGAGAGTTCTGCCACATGAGCACCTTTTCTAGGCAGCATTTCAACTAAACCATCTAATTCTAACTTTCTAATGGCTTCTCTAACTGGTGTACGACTGACTCCCATTTTTTCTGCCAGCTTAACCTCCATTAGACGCTCTCCTGGTTTTAGTTCTCCCGAAATGATAGCCTCTTTTAATGTATTAAAAATAACTTCCCTTAAAGGTTTATAGTCATTAAGATTAATCTTTGAAAGTTTGCTTGCCATAAATACTACATCTCCTCACATAGTGTTTCTGCTATGAAACATTCCCATTTGTTATTTTTTATTTTTTCATATGCAAAGTATGCCTTTTCCTTGTTCTCAAATATCCCAAAGACCGTTGGGCCACTTCCACTCATCATACTTCCTAAAGCTCCAAGCTCTATAAGCTTTTGCTTTATTTCCTCAATAATCATGTGTTCTTTTACAGTAACTGTCTCTAACACATTTTTCATGTTTTTTGCCACATATTCAATATCTTTTTTGCCAATAGCCTCTATAATCAGTGGAATATCTGGCCTTTCTAATATACTGTTTAAATCTAAGTTCTTGTAAGTCCAGACTGTTGACACAAATATTTTAGGTTTTACAAGAAGTATATTCACATTCTTAAAAGGTTTAACAGGTGTTAATATTTCACCTATTCCTTCTGAGAGCATAGTTCCACCCTTTATGCAAAAGGGTACATCTGCACCAATGGTTTTGCCAAGCTTCATCAACTCTTTTTGATCTAAATTAAGAGAAAATAATTTATTAATTCCCTTAATGACAGCTGCCGCATCTGTGCTTCCCCCAGCAAGTCCTGCTGAAACGGGAATATTTTTAATTATTTTTATTTTAATTCCTTTTTTAATGCCATATGTTTTTTTAAGAAGCTCTGCCGCTTTGTATGCAATATTGCCACTTCCCGAAGGAACCCAGGGTTTGTTACAACTAACACAAATTCCCTCATCTATAATTTCAATGTACACATCATCATGAAGATCTATTGACTGCATAATCATTTTTACTTCATGATATCCATCATCTCTTTTCCTTAGTACATCAAGAGATAAATTAATTTTGGCATTAGCTTTTAAATAAATGTTATCCATTTTCCACCATTTCGTTTCGTTAATCAGTTCTTGCTTTATATGCTTTTATAGCACTTCAATATATTATATACAAAATGAATTTCTTTTTCAACAACGCGAAAAGTACAGCTTAAAACCCTGCCTTGCAAGAGACAGGGTTTTAGAAATTTTTTTAAATTTTTCGTGGAATGATGATTTGTTTTCCTACCTCCAACTTTTCTTCCTCTATTTTGTTAAATTTCTTCACATCTTCAACGGTAGTCAAATATTTTTTTGCAACTTTCCACAAGTCATCTCCAGGTTGTGAAAAATACACTGTCAAACTTGCAAAGCTGTCGCTGTCTACTCTGTCTTCTTCATTTTCAGTAGCCTCAGTTATGAGAGAGTACTGAACCTCATCTAATACCTTTGTATTAACGTTTACAATTACCCTCACTTCAACTTCATTTTCTGAAACCATGCTAAAATTACAATGTTCTACTTCTAAATCCACTTCACAATTCATTCCTACCCTTACATTCTCTAATTCAACATTGTGCTTAAATGGTATTTCGCTGTAGTGGCAAAAAACTGGCTGTTCCTTATTGTTTGCAACATACAGTATGCCATTATTTACACTTCCCTCTATAGAAACACCACTGTCTGAAATGGTGCTTTCAAATAAATTAGGTTTAGATAATACGTTAAATACTTGTAAGATATCTGGATTATCTCCATTTATCTTTACAACTTCTTTTAATATCACCTGACTTTTATCTTGGCATACAACTTTATTTGTTTTAAATAATTGGTTTTCAAAGTCTATTTTTGAATTCATACTATATGCATCAGATATAATTTCTAAATTCCTCTTATTATTTGCCTGAGCCCATATAGAAACTTTGACTTCACTTCTTAAAATTCTAAGTTCCCCATCACTATCTTCCTCAGGACTAAAGAAAAATTCCTCAATGTTATAGTCTATATCACATTCCGAATCCTCGCCTATTCCCTGAAACTCTAAAGCTTGAGTAAATGACATTTCATGTTCCATAAATTCGATACTTCTTTCTTCTGTATCTCCAACATAAAGAGTTAGAATATTTATATCACCTTTTGCAATTATTTTGTCATCTGCTATTTTGTAGTCCTTACCGGTAATTCTTACATCTGTTCTTAAAATTTCTTTTATAGATGGTTTTCCTGCTGGTATTTCTAATGCTTCATCTAGTGTATAATTTGATGTGTTTTCTCCTAGATAACAGTATATATCAACATTTTTCCTAAGTACCTGTAAATCTTCCACACCTTTTAATTCACTGACAAAGTTTTGTTCTGTTTCACTAAATATTTTTGCCTTTAATTTTACAATTGTCTTTACATTTATCTTTCTACCGTTTAAAATTTCATAGTCAATATGTTCTATATCACTTTTAATTCGTGCTTTCATTTTAGAACTGGAACTTCCTACATCAAAAATATGGCTAAAATCATATGAAGTATTTATACTTTTAATTGACTGATCCTTGTCATCAGAAACATATAATATTTTATACCTTACAATTCCTTTTACCGAAACTTTATCCTGCAGTGCTTCGGTTTTTTTTTCAATAACTTCTCCATCTAGAAAAAGAATACGCAAAACATCAGGATTTATGTCTGGTACAATTATATCATGCTCAACAATTGTTTGGGATAGCTGTTCACCTGTAAGATAATTAATTTTTGTAGATTCTCTAATAAGTTCAAGGGACATTTCATATTCCTCCTATTTCTAGTAATCACAAGGCTTTTGTTATTCTACCTTTGATTTTTGTACTAAGACTTATTAATATATATTGACAAGACATAATAAATATTCTAAAAAAATAAAAAAATCAGGTTTAAATCCTGATTTTTTTATTTATCTTAAAAAACTTATACACCCTCTATACAATTTTGCACCCAAAACAACTACACCTTAGCTAGCACATATCTTTCTATTGTCCTTACATACCACAATTTCAACTGCTTTAGTAAGTACATCAGTATAACTGTAAGACACTCTTCTTGTAGCCTCATAATCATTCTCAAATCTAACTACGAAGATGCTAGGATAGGTATTTTCTAGTATTCCTTCTTTTATGAAGGCCTTTTTCCTGCCTTTATTAGCCTTGAGTTGAACTTTCTGACCAACGCAAGTTTCTATATCTCTCTTTATTTGAAACAGGCTATTATTTTCCATAGTCCAATCACCTCATCTTCTGTTTGAAATTATTATATCATATACAATTCAGCTTGTCAAAAAAAATATATATTATAACAAGTATTTTTTACTTGTGTCAAGTGTTTTTTATTTGTAGTTTTTTTCACAATCATTTGGTATCCCTAGCTTCTACTAAATATAGCCCATTCAAAACATGAATGGACAATATTTAGTGTTGTTTGTGTTATATACTGTTTTAATATAAAATTTAATACTTATTTATCATTATAAGGCTCTTTCGGAAATCCATCCCTATATCTACCTTTTGTTTCTATACCACCTATACCTTTGCTACCTGTAATTGTTTTGTTTACTATCTCTTCAGGATTTACAACTTTGTCTATTTTTGTATAGGCAATTTTTTGACAAATTAACACTGGATCTAGTGCATGAATGAGTACTCTATAAGGTGCACTAGCATAATTAGCTCCTGCTTCTATAAGCTTATCATACATTGATTGACAAGCACCAGCAAAAATAACAAGACTGTCTAAATCTTTTTCAAATTTCCTTGCTTCTTTCACCGATTGAATATAGTATTTAGAATTTCTATAATTGTTTATATTTGAATAGTCAGTATCTTTTTTAATTACTCCGTCATGACCTGTCAAAACTAAAATATCCGGTCTGTATTGTTCTAACAGCTCTCTTACCCTAGAAGGCTGATCTTTTTCTTTAACATATACACCTATAGCTTCTATTTTAAATTTTTTATACTGCTCCATACATGCCTCAAGATAGTCTTTATCCCCATCTATATGAAGCACTTTACCAGGCTTTGCAAACTTTCTTTTATCTCTTGCCCAATTGTTATAATAAAATTTTTTTTTTACTGCTGTTGTATAAGAATTGTTTAAATCTTGAATTTTTAAATTAATGCTTCTTTTCATCTTTTCATTGTAACTTCTTATATATTCTTCATTTCTAATAACAAGATCTGTTTCAGGAGCATCAGCTTCTAGTCTAAAGCAAAGGCCATTTAATACGGCTATTTTATTATTTCCATCCTTTTTTATGTCAACCACTTTAAACAATATATCAGAGCCGTAGGATTTTCTAGAAACAATATCTCCAATTTTTAGCGTTGTCATCTAAAATCACCCCTAAAATAATATCCCTTGTTACATAATATGTTTAAATGAGTTTATAGTGAGTATATGTTGAAAAAAAACAAGAATAATAGTTATAATAGTACTATATTTTATAGTTTAATTTCCTAAGGAGGTAAGTTATGCTTACAGATATACAAATAGCGCAATCCTGTAAAATGAAGCCAATTAGCCAAATAGCTGATGATTTAGCTATTTTAGAAGAGGAACTAGAACTTTATGGAAAGTATAAGGCTAAATTGTCACCTGATTTATGGAAAAGGGTTTGTAAAAACCAAGATGGAAAACTAATTCTTGTAACTGCCATAAATCCAACTCCGGCAGGAGAAGGAAAAACCACTACCACAATTGGTATTGGCCAGGCAATGAACAAAATCGGACACAAAGCAATTATTGCTTTAAGAGAACCCTCTTTAGGACCTGTAATGGGAGTTAAGGGTGGTGCTGCTGGTGGAGGATTTTCTCAAGTGGTTCCAATGGAAGACATTAACCTTCACTTTACTGGAGATATGCATGCATTAACTGCTGCAAACAACTTGTTATCAGCTGCAATTGACAATCACATACACCAAGGAAATAGTCTTGGCATAAATCCAACACAGATTGTATGGAAAAGGGCAATGGATATGAATGATAGAGCTCTTAGAAATATTGTAGTTGGGTTAGGAGGAAAAACAAACGGAATTCCAAGAGAAGATGGCTTTTTAATAACAGTTGCATCAGAAGTAATGGCAATACTATGTCTTTCTGAAGATATTGAGGACCTAAAAAAACGTTTAGGAAAAATAATTATAGGATACACCTATGAAGGTGCTCCTGTATATGCTAAAGATTTAAAAGTTAATGGTGCCATGGCCCTGCTTTTAAAGGACGCCATCAAACCTAATTTAGTTCAAACCCTTGAAAACACTCCTGCTCTAATGCATGGTGGTCCCTTTGCAAATATAGCCCACGGATGTAACAGTGTGGTAGCAACAAAGCTTGGATTAAAGCTTGCTGATTACTGTATTACCGAGGCAGGATTTGGTGCAGATTTAGGTGCTGAAAAGTTTTTTAACATTAAATGCAGATATGCAGGTTTAAAACCTGATGCCACCGTTTTAGTTGCTACAATAAGGGCTATTAAATATAATGGGGGAGTGGATAAAAATAATTTAAATACTCCAAATATTAAAGCACTGGAAAAGGGCTTTTTGAATGTTGAAAAACACTTAGAAAACATACGTAAATTTGGTGTTCCTGTTGTGGTTGCCATAAATCATTTTCATACCGATACAGATGAGGAAATTCAGTATGTTAAAGAAAGATGTAAAAGCATGAATGTAGAATGTGCCATTTCAGAAGTTTTTACCAAAGGTGGTGAGGGTGCAAAAACCCTAGCTCAAAAAATTGTTGACATTACAAAAACTACTAAATCAAACTTTAAACCTTTGTACGATTCAAACCTTAAAATTAAAGAAAAAATTCAGATAATTTCCAAGGAAATCTACGGTGCTTCCGGAGTCGAATACATGCCTTCTGCCCTAAAGGCTATTGAAAAAATAGAAAGCCTTGGAATGGACAAACTTCCTATATGTATGGCTAAAACCCAATATTCTATATCTGATAATCCTTCTCTTTTAGGACGACCAGAAGGATTTAAAATAACCATCCGAGAAATTAAACTTTCTTCCGGCGCTGGATTTATTGTTGCAATTACAGGCAACATCATGACCATGCCGGGACTTCCTAAAACACCAGCTGCAGAAAAAATAGATTTAGATAAATCTGGGGTTATTTATGGGCTATTTTAAAGTCTTTTGATGCTAAAGCTAGGGGGGCAAAGCTCCTTTAGCTTTTAAAGCTTTAAAACAGCAATTTAAACTCTTTTAAAAACTTTTCATGATACTTTATTTCATCTATAACTTCCTCACATCTTATTAAGAATTTCTTTTCCCTCCATGTCCTTTTACTATTGTAATACTTATTTACAACTCTCCAAAATTTGTGGGGAAATTGCAACATTAAATATAAAATTACAAACTCATCTTTGCTAATTGGCTCAATGACAGTGTAGGAATCCATTATTATTTTTGCTTCATCCACATCCCATTGGCATTTCCTCATTTTTCTTCTTAAAAAATTAGCTATATCATACATTTTAAGCTCATAACTGCAGTAATCAAAATTTATTACAGACATTTTATCATCATCACATATTATGTTGCAGTAGGAGTAGTCACGATGACAAATACCTTTATCTTTCCTTGCTTTATCAACTAAGATATCATATTTTGATGTATGTATTTTATCTAGTGCATCTTTTCCCATTTCATAAAAATAATCTATATATTTAAGGATTAAATAATCAATTTTTCCCTTTTCTCTTTGTGCTATCTTTTTTGCTCTTTTTATTTCATCTAATCTTTTTTTATAGTATTTAGGCAGTTTTCCTAATTCACTTTTTTTTAAACACTCTGGAGGAGGAATATAACCTTTTGATGCCCGATGAAGTTTAGCAAGAGTTATAGAAGCTTCTATAACATCTTCTCTTAAATCGAAATTACATTCCCTGCCATTTATTAAATCTGTCATCGTATAATAAGCACCATTTATAAGGGCATAAGGCTTTCCTTCTTCTGTACATATATATCTGTCAACATTAATAAAATCATTTTTAAATAAATGTTCTTTTGCACCATGTATAAATGATACTCTTTCAGACGAAACCCCCATTTTTTTTACAACTTTTTTCCCAAGCTCAGTATCTACAATAAAATTATTTTTATAATTATATAGCTTTTTAATTTCAAATCCATAACTATTGGTTAATTGCTTCTCAATATCCTGCATATTAACATAACCTCCAGACTAAAATCAGCTAAAATTACAATCTACAAACAATTATATTCATGTCTTCTAAACTATAGAATTAAAGATGAATTTTAAGTTGAAAATAAATATTTAAAGAATCTTTTAATTTAGACAAAAAAAAGAGGGGAAAATCCCCTCCTCTTTTTTTGTCCAAAATTCACTATACATTTGCTTTTTTTGAACAGTAGCAGGAATGAATGAGAGAATCTATTCTTAATATATTATTTATCTTATTAAAAAATCTGCTTTTTAGAAAAAAGTTTGTTTCTTCTGATTTCATCATATCTTTTAGAAAGTTAATTTTAATATTGGCCATCATATTATACAACTTAATTTCCATTCCATCTTCTAAAACATGCATTTGGCACAGCTCAATAAATCTAATTGATTCTTTGATTAACTTGTATTTCATGTAATCCATTTTAAGTTATCTCCCTTCTAAAAAATATGTATTCATAATTATCTAAATTTTATATAATATATGGTTTAATCTTTAACGATTTCCTGTTTATTTATGTTCATCCATATTTAATCATTGACTCCTGTATGTAATATTATACTATCATGTTAAATTTGTCAACAATATAATAAATTTTAAGACATTACTATATTATTTATTTAATTTTACCAATATTATTCTTTTATATGAAATTTATTTTTGATTTTTTGGTATATATGTTGTAAAATAACTCATGTGTTGAAAATAAATTTAAACGTATTTTTCATAAGTTTAAACTAATTTATATTTAACACTTTTATTATAAAAATTATGATATAATCTATATTAAAAATATTTGTTTCTTTAAAAATAAAGTTTTTGTATAAATATATATACAAGATTTAGATAAATTTATTGTTTTTTAAGATTTTTTATTAAATTATTTTATGGGTGGTATAATGAGTGACTTAGGTGATTTATTTAGACAAATAAGAATAAAGAAAAACTGGTCCATAAGAAAAGCAGCTAACAAAATGGGGATAAGCTATTCTTATCTTAGTATACTTGAAAAAGGTGTTGATCCTAGGACAGGAAAAGTTTCTAATCCAAGGCCTGAAACACTTAAGATTATTTCTGAAACATACAACTACCCCTACGAAGAATTGATGAAAACCGCTGGCTATTTAGAAAAGGACTCTAGTTCGGGTAAAGTTTTTAATTTATCTGTTTTTGTGAGCAATATTAACTTAATAAAAGGAAATATGTCCATAGAAAAATTATCTGAAGATATATATACAAAAACTGGTTATCACATTAAGGCTTCACAAATACAAAGTTATTTAAGCGGAGATATAGAGCCTTTTCCGGGGACTTTTAATATACTTTGTAAATATGCAGAGGTTTCCTTGGATTTTTGGTATAAATATAATACACCAGAAACTTTAGAAAAAGAAAGAATTAAATATAGAAGTACTTTACACAAAGAATCTTTAGAAGAAAGTAACAAGGATTTTATTCTTTTTAATACGCTGCGAAAGGATGTAAAAGATTTTGTAATTTTTGAAGATAATCTTCCATATATAGAGGTAGCTATGGAAGCACAAAAAAACAAGGTAAGTCCTGATACTTTAAAACTACTTATATCAACAATTATAAGCGAAAGGGATAATATGGGGTAATTATTTGGTGTTTATAACAGTTATTTTATAATACTATATCAAAGCCTATTAGGGAGTGTGATGTCAATTATGAATAATCTTTCTTTTGCTAGTTTTATGTTAATAAGTTTTCCTGAACAACTAATTATCTTTTTTCTTGGTACTCTTTTTATTGGAAAAAGGACCTTTTTAAAATCCCCTGCAAATATTATAAAAGTTGTTTTTGTATCTCTTTTTATGAGTATACTAAACTATTTAACCAGAAAATATCTTAACTTTGAGCTAGAAAGTACAATTCTTTCTATATTGGTTTTTATATTGCTACTGATATACATATTAAAATATAGATTTTATGAAGCTATCGCTCTATCTGTATTTGGATTTTTGTTAATTGTACTTATTGAAATACCTTTGTCTCTATTATTAAAAGGTTTATTGGGAATAACTTCTCAGACAGATTCATATAATGACTATACAAAATTGGTACCTTGGGTTTCTGTAGTACGTTTTTCGCAAATCCTAGTAATTTTTATCCTTTATAAATTTGACATAAAAGTTCTCGATATGGAAAATTCCAACATTAGAAAGAAAGAATTTTATCTTCAACTTGCTGTTTATTTGATTTCAATACTCTCCTTAGGATTTTTAACAATAGTAATGGCTAAAATTTTGTTATTTAACAATGATATCAGCTCCTCAAATATATCCCTACTAGGAATGAACATCTGTATAACTCTTTTTATAACTGCTACCTTAACTGTAGCTGTAAGAGGTACTTATATATATTATAGAAATAAAAGTGCGTTAAATAATAACGAAGTTATACAAAGCATAGAATATATAGATAGTATGATTACTCAAGAGAACTACCGTGAAGCTAAAGAAGCTTTACAAAATTTAAAATCTCATATAACTAAAAATTAGATTTTGAATTTATGCGTATAAATTATTATAATAGGAGGTATTCATCGTGTCTAAAAAATTATTAAACATCTTTGCTATGCTTCTAACGGTGCTATCTATAGTGTCCACTAGTACTGCATGTTGGATTTTTTTGTACCAGCCTAAAGTACCAAAATCATTAATGAATTAATCCTCTGCTACTGTCTTTGTTAACTTAGTTTTACCACTATATCCAATATATTATGCTCCTTTGCTAGTTATAATAAATTCTACTATTACACACTTTTTTAAAAAGCTATTTTTTTTTATTGACTTTTTAATGATTTTAAACAAAAGGGAATCCTTTTTTTATTTTATAAGGATTCCTTTTTGTTTACATTTAAAATTATTATCATTTATAGCTTTTATTCTTCCCCTGCAAGTTTTAAAAGTGCTTCCCATCTTTTGTCTACTTCATTTTGTACATCTTCTATCATGTGTTCATTTCCTGGTCTAAACAGATGTTTAAACCTTCCTTGTGCTTTTAAAAACTCTGCTACAGGAAGTTTATTTTTTGGTTTATAGTTAACAACATACTTACCATCAATAACTTCATATAAAGGCCAGAAGCAGGTTTCTACTGCAAGTTTATTTATTTTCATAAGATCAGGTGTATTATACTGCCATCCCCTTGGACATGGAGCT
>DUVG01000031.1 GCA_012841175.1 Clostridium sp. | reverse complement strand
TTGAGCTTGATAATATGGCAAGATTTTTACAAATGGCTGTTGACTATGCAAAAGAAATTGGATTTAAAGGACAGTTCTTAATTGAGCCTAAACCAAAAGAGCCAACAAAACATCAGTATGACTTTGATACTGCTACTGTACATGGTTTCTTGCTAAAATATGGATTAGAAGATTATTTTAAAATGAATATTGAAGCAAATCATGCTACTTTAGCTGCTCATACATTCCAACATGAGTTGCATGTAGCAAGAATAAATGGATTATTTGGAAGTATAGATGCAAACCAGGGAGACTTGCTATTAGGATGGGATACTGACCAATTCCCAACTAATATTTATGATTCTACTTTAGCAATGTATGAAGTTATAAAAGCAGGTGGATTTACAACAGGTGGATTAAACTTTGACGCTAAAGTTAGAAGAGGCTCATTTGAACCTGAAGATCTTTTCTACGGTCATATTGCAGGTATGGATGCATTTGCTAAAGGATTTAAAATCGCAAACAAAATAGCTAAAGATGGCAAATTCGATAAATTTATTGAAGAAAGATATAAAAGCTATGAAAGTGGCATAGGAAAAGACATTGTAGATGGAAAAGTAGGCTTTAAAGAGCTAGAAGAATATGCCCTTGCAAATGATCAAATTAAAAATATTTCAGGTAAACAAGAAGTTCTAGAAGCTATACTTAACCAATATATCTTAGAAGATTAATATTTAAAATTTATAAATTTTTATATCATACTTCCCTTGTTTAACAATGTAAAAGACTGCTTTTAAAGCAGTCTTTTACTAACAAATAAAATAATATAAAGTGAGGAAAAATTATGGGTATTGTTAAAGAGAAGTTTTCCGATGGAAAAGATTTTGATATATATATATATACACTGTCTAATGATTCTGGAATGAAAGCTAAAATAACAAATTATGGTGGAATAATTATATCTCTTTTTGTTCCAGATAGCAGTGGAAAAATTGATGATGTTGTTTTGGGCTATGACAATCTTCACAATTATTTTAAAAATAGTTGCTATTTTGGTGGAATAATAGGAAGACATGCCAATAGAATAGAAAATTCATCCTTTGAACTTAATGGAAAGGTGTATAATTTAGTTAAAAATGAAGGAGAAAATCATATTCATGGTGGCAATATAGGTTTTGACAGTGTGATTTGGAATGCAGAAATAATAAAAGAAGATGGCACAGAAGCACTTAAATTGACTTATAAAAGTAAAGATGGAGAAGAAAATTATCCAGGCAACCTAGATGTAACTGTAATATATAAAGTTACAAAGGATAACGCCCTTTCAATTGAATATCACGCAGTTTCTGATAAAGACACAGTGGTAAATCTTACGAATCATTCTTATTTTAATCTTTCAGGACATGATTCTGGGGATATATTAAATCATGAAGTTATGATTAATGCAGAAAAGTTTACCCCTATAGATGAGTATTCAATACCTACAGGTGAAATAAGAGATGTGGCAGAAACACCCATGGATTTTAGACAAATGAAATCAATAAAAGAATCTATTGAACTAGAAGACAATCAGATTTTATATGGAAAAGGGTTTGATCATAACTGGGTTTTAAACACAAAAGACATAAATGAAAAAGCCGCAGAAGTATTTGATCCAATTAGTAAAAGACGTATGGAAGTGTATACCACAAAGCCGGGAATTCAGTTTTATACAGGGAACAGCATTATAGATTCTAAAAAAGGGAAAGATGGTGTTGTGTACAAAAAGAGAAGTGGACTTTGTTTTGAAACCCAGTATTTTCCTAATGCACTAAAACACAAACATTTTCCTTCCCCAATTCTAAAAGCAGGGGAAAACTATCAACACAAAACTATATATAAATTTTTATAAAAAATATATTGACAAAGTATCTCCTGGCATGTATTATTATATAAAACATATAGGTTTAGTTGGCATTAGTCAATTAAACCTATATGCAAAAATGTTAGGAGAGTGAATAATATGATTAATAGAAAACTTAATTTTGACACGTTGCAAGTACATGCAGGTCAGGAACCCGATGCTACAACTGGCTCTCGAGCAGTTCCAATTTATCAGACTACATCATATGTATTTAAAAATGCACAACATGCAGAAGATCTTTTTTCATTAAAAGAATCTGGCAATATATATACTAGATTAATGAATCCTACCAGTGATGTTTTAGAAAAAAGAATTGCGGCATTAGAGGGTGGGGTGGGGGCTTTAGCCGTTGCTTCTGGTTCTGCTGCTATAACTTATGCAGTGCTAAACATTGCAGAAAGTGGAGATGAAATTGTTTCTGCAAGTACTTTATATGGAGGTACTTATAATTTATTTGCTGTTA
>DUVG01000030.1 GCA_012841175.1 Clostridium sp. | reverse complement strand
TTGATATAATACCTGACTCAGAATACACTTTATTTATATCTTCACTTAATACGTCTGTGCTGTTTTTAATTGTATAAAATGATTCTTTAACTTTAGAAAATAAATCCTTACTTAAATTATAGTTTTCGATACAATTTCCAATACTGTTTTTAACATTTTCACTGCTAGAAGAAACGGTGTTTAAAAGTACATTAATTTTTTTAATACTTTTACTTGTCTCATCTGAAAGTTTATTCATTTCTGTTGCAACAACGGAAAATCCTATGCCGCTCTCCCCTGCTCTTGCCGACTCAATGGATGCATTTAATGCCAGCATTTTTAATTGTTCTGCTATTTCAGTTATTAATTCACCTAAATTATAGATTTTCTCCAATTCACCATTTAATTGGTCGATAGACCATGAAGTGCTGCTAAGATCATTTGTAATAACATTCATCTGATGATGATATTCATCTAAGTTTTGATTACCTTGTGTAGTGGAAGCCACCACTTCTTTTACAATATTTTCTATATTAGCCAGGCTATTTTCAATTGAGTTTACTCTTTCGTCAACAATAGAAATGCTATCTAACGTCTCTTTTGCATTTTTTAATTGTTGGTGGGATTTTTCTGCCAAATCTCCCATGCTAGCAGCAATTTGTTCATTTCCCTTAAGACTGTTATCAATACTTTTTGTTACCTCATCCACAGCATCAGAAATTATTACTATATTAGTTTTGGTTAGCTCTGTAAAAGTCAATAAATTACTCTTCATATCGTTAAAGGCTATACATAAAGTCTCAAGCCCCTTTGCCCTATCTAATATTATGTCACTAATATTTAGCTGCCCTTTTGCCATTAAATATGCATTATGGTTTATTAAATCAACGCCTTTAAAAAATCTTACTGTAAAAAAGAAAAGAAAACCTGCCATAAATAAAGCAAGTATATATAAAACACTTTGTATAGCTCTATACTTTTCCGGATTATCTGCTAAAAGATCCATTAACAATATACTTAATAAAATAGTAATAATGGAACCCATTAGCAAAACAACTATTGTCCTTGTTTTGTTGATGTTTTCTGACTTGCCATTTTTCCCTTTTAACATTATCAAAACACACCACCTGTTAGCATATTTAATCTCCAAATTTATCTGTAAAGTTAAATTATTATAACGAGAAATAAATTACAACGTCTAATCTCATAATTATAATCGGCATGTTTATCAAAAAAACTTATAAAAAAATTATTTAATTTTATTTAATTTTGACTAAATTGGCAAATGAAGCCATAAGCCTTTTCATTCCCGCTCCTTTAAAATGTATTTCTAATTTGTAATCATCTTTTTCCTTTTCAACAGATGTTATAATTCCAAAACCAAATTTTTTGTGCTCTACCTGATCCCCTTTATTAAATTCTAGGGTGGTTTTTTTATTAACTTGGCTTGTATTTTGAGGCTTAAAGCTAACAGTAGGATTAAATGCATTTATATAAGGCTTTTTATTAACTACAGACTTTTTTTCCGGTTCCTTAGACTCTCCAGTATTAATATATTTGTCTGGAATTTCATGCAAAAACCTAGAAGCTCTATTATATGTGGTATTTCCAAATAAAGTTCTGCTATAAGTATGAGTTATGTAAAGTTTTTCTCTTGCTCTGGTAATTCCTACATAACAAAGTCTTCTCTCTTCTTCAAGTTCTCTCTCTTCCACCATAGACCTGTATCCAGGAAAAACACCTTCCTCTAATCCTGGCATAAATACTACAGGAAATTCAAGACCTTTTGAACTATGCAGCGTCATCAAAACAACATAATCACTTTCCTCATCCATATCATCTATATCAGTAACTAATGATATATGTTCTAAAAATTGTTCTAATCCCTTTTCTTCATTTTCAAATTCTACAGCATTTTCAAACTCTAAAGCAACAGATAAAAGCTCCTTTATATTCTCTATTCTACCTTGTGATTCTATTGTGTTTTCTTCTTCATACTTCTTAACTATTCCTGTTCTTTCAATAACTTCTTCAATCATTTTAGATGCTGTCATGGTATTTTTTAAAGTTCTCAACACATTTATCATTGAAACAAAATTTTCCAGCTTTGCTGCTGCTCTTGATAACTCAGGTATGTTTGAAGCATTAGAAATAATAGAAAATATGCTAACTCCTGACCCATTGGCATGTTTTTCTGCCGTGTCTAAAGTGGTGTTTCCAATACCTCTTTTAGGTTCATTTATTATTCTTTTTAAACTTATATTATCTGATGGATTTTGAATAATTCTTAAGTATGCTATAATGTCTTTTATTTCTTTTCTATCATAAAACTTTAATCCCCCAAATATTTTATAAGCTATGCCTTCCTTCATAAACATTTCTTCTATAACACGGGACATGGCATTTATTCTGTATAGCACGGCAAAATCTCTAAGTTTAATATTTTCCTTTTCCCTTAACCTTTTTATTTCATTTGCAATAAAATAAGCTTCTTCGTGTTCATTGTTACACTCTAATACCTTTATACAGTCTCCCTCTTTATTGTCAGTCCAAAGTTTTTTACCCTTCCTTCCGTTATTATTCCTAATTACGCTATTTGCAGCACCAAGTATTGTCTTTGTAGAACGATAATTTTGTTCAAGCTTAATTACTTTAGCGTCTTTAAACTCTTTTTCAAAATCCAATATATTTCTAATGTTGGCTCCTCTCCAACCATATATTGACTGATCATCGTCTCCTACTACACATAAATTTCTGTACTTTTTCGCCAACATGCTGATTAACGAATATTGGGCTGTATTGGTATCTTGGTACTCGTCCACCAATATATATTTAAACTTTCTTTGATAGTATTCTAAAACTTCAGGATTTTCCAAAAACAACTTAATTGTAAGCATTATTATGTCATCAAAGTCAAGTGCATTGTTGTTTTTAAGCTTTTTTTGATATAACTCATATATCTTTGCAACTTTACTCATTCTAAAATCCATTTGATGCATTTTGGTAAATATTTCAGGAGTAATTAATTCATCCTTTGCTCTCCCTATTTCTGAAAGCATAGATTTAGGTGGAAAATTTTTGTCATTTATATTTAACTCTTTAAGACATTCCTTAACAACACTTTGCTGGTCTGTATAATCAAATATAACAAAATTACTACCATAACCGATTTTTTCAATATCTCTTCTAAGTATCCTAACACACATAGAATGAAATGTACTAACCCATATGTAATCACTAAACTGCCCTACAAGGGTATCTATTCTCTCTCTCATTTCTCTGGCTGCTTTATTTGTAAATGTAATTGCAAGAATACTTGCTGGATGTACATTCTCTTCACTAATTAAATGAGCAATTCGGTGGGTTAAGACTCGTGTCTTTCCACTTCCTGCACCTGCTAATATAAGCAGTGGCCCATCCACATGAAGTACAGCTTCTTTTTGCTCTTTATTTAAAGTACTTAACAAATCCATATTTCTTCCTCTCCATAATTTATAGAACCAAATTTAAATGCCGAAACTTAAAAAGTTTCGGCATTTTTTATTATAGTAGAAAATAAAGCAAATTACAAATAATTATTTATTGAAATTTAAAACTCAGGCTCAATTAAACCGTAATTTCCATCCTTTCTTCTGTAAACTACATTTGCTTCTAGGGTTTCTGAATTGGAAAACATAAAAAATTGGTGACCTAACAAATTCATTTGTAAAATAGCCTCTTCCACTGCCATAGGTTTTATTGCAAATCTTTTTGTTCTGACTATTTCAAATTCTTTTTCTTCATCTACATCATCTTCATCAAACTGGAAGTTCTCTAGTCGTAAACTTCCATCGTGGAACTTTTTCTCAATTCTAGTTTTATTTCTTCTCATCTGTCTCTCTAAGCTATCCACTACTTTGTCAATTGACGTGTACATATTATGGTTTTCTTCCTCTGCCCTTAAAACTCCACCATCAAAAGGAATCGTAACTTCAACTATATGTCGGTTCTTTTCAACACTCATTGTAACATGTGCTTCTACATCGTGTTGGAAAAATTTGTCTAGTTTCCCCACTTTTCTAATTGCAGCGTCTTTCAAAGCCGGCGTTACCTCAATGTTTTTCCCACTAACAATGAATTTCATATATGTCTACAGCCCCTTTCTGTCCTCAACAAGCACCTTTAAAAAACTTATATTTAAAAATGCTTGTCTTTATATTCCTATAATATTCTTACCCAAAAACATTCCCACTAAAACGTAAAACATAAGTTTTGCATTTTTTTGCAATTTAGGAACGCTTCTAAAGAATACTATATATTATATTAATTCTACATTACGCAAATAATTCCTTCAAAAAAAGTCCTATCTTTTATACTTTTAAAACAATAATCTTTCCTTTTAAATAGCCTTATCCAAGCTAAATACACAATATCATTAGTTTTTAGTTGAGTTAAAAAAGTTTTCCACATTATTTCCCACACTTTCCTCACAAAACATCTGTTTTGTGCACATAAAAGCTGTGGATAATGTGGATAGTTCTGTGAATAACTTATATAAGCTTGTTTCATCTGTGGATAAACCTGTTGTTTTTTTATTCCTTGTATTGTTTTTATGTAAACTATATTTATCTGCTTTTAAAAGATGTATAAAAACCCCATAAAGGGAAATGCCTTTAATAGCTGTATTTAAAATATTTTATTTCCTCCAACTTTTAAGATGTAAATGTAATTATATTTTATTTTTTCTTATGTATACCATTGTCACTATTGTAATTTTATGTGCATATACTGGTACATAGTTATTTTTTATAAGTGTGGTGATTTCATTGGAATGTAATTTTACAAAGGGAAATAATTGTTTGACTATAGGGATGAAGGCTCCAAACTTTGTAGCTGAAACCACTTTTGGCCCTCTAGATTTTTCCTGCCTCAAAGGAAAATGGGTGGTTTTCTTTTCACATCCAGGGGATTTTACTCCCGTGTGCACAACAGAGTTTATAGCTTTTTCACAGCTAGCCCCCTATTTTGCTAAAAAAAATGTACAGCTTTTAGGTTTAAGCATTGACAGTAATCCATCTCATCTTGCATGGGCTTACAACATTTTCATTAGTACAGGAATACAAATAACATTCCCTATTATCGCTGACAGGGATGGAAAAATTGCAAAATTATATGGTATGATTTTTCCTGACGTAAGTACCACTGAAACTGTGCGAACTGTATACATAATTGATGACAAACAGGTAATCAGAGCTATCCTCAATTATCCTATGACTAATGGAAGAAATATACCTGAAATATTAAGACTTGTTGAGGCCATACAAACATCTGACAAAGAAAAGGTTGCAACTCCTGCCAACTGGTGCCCCGGTCAACCTATAGTAGTACCTTCACCTAAAACATATAGCGAGCTTTTAGAAAGGGTGAAATGCCCACATGGTCTTAAGTGCATTGATTGGTATTTGTGTTATAAAAATAAAAACTACCTGTAATTTGGTAGTTTTTT
>DUVG01000029.1 GCA_012841175.1 Clostridium sp. | reverse complement strand
TAAAAAGGCTGTTAAAAATGATATTAAAAACTTAGGTGCAGGTAAAATGGGTTATGGAACTAAAGAAGTGGGAGACCTTATAGTAAGTTACCTATAAGAACAAGATGTTACACGAAGGTGTACATAATTTAAATGAAAAGCAACAAGGGTTAAGTTTTATTAATAAAAACTTAACCCTGATATTTTAAAATATCAAAACCAAATGAAACCCATAAAAATAATAAGGTGTTTAATTTTAAATATAGTATAGGTCAAAAATCAATTAGTACTTAGAAATTTTAGCAACCAGTTTACCTATTATTTTTATTTCATCTCTACTAAATACTTCCTTACCGATTAAATCACTGTCGGCTTTTAAAACAACCTTGTCTGGATCTTCGTGGGAGCTATAATATCTTAAGATAGTAAGATTTTCATACATAAGAAGTATTATGTCTCCATCACTAAGATTTGGTTTCATGTCAATTACTAAAGTGTCTTCGTAGGTGATGCCACTGTCTAAAAGACTGTTGTCAGGACATTTGATTATAAAATGATTTTCAGAATTCTCAAACAAATGTGCCGGTACGGGATAGTACTTAATAATGTTGTACATATTAAGTAGGTCGTCTACATTACGTTCACTTATTTTTTTGATTAGTGGAAGATATGCATGGTCGGCATAGTTTGAGTTTTCTTGCACAAGCTGAATAGATCTTGCTACCCTTGCCTGCCTTCTTATTACACCTTTTTCTTCAAGTCTGTTTAGTATACCTTGAACTGCACCAGGTGTTTTCTCGCCAATTAATTCGCCTATTTCTCTTACAGTTGGAGGCATTCCATTATCCTTAATGAATGACTCAATTGCAGCATAGACTTTTTTTTGTTTAGAAGTTAAGAAATTTAAATCCACAGACACTTTAACCATCCTTTATTTATTAATTTAGTTTATAAAATACTTTTAATGAGTTTACATAATATGCAGCGTGTTAGATATTAGTTTAACAAAAAGCAGTTAGGTTTTCAAATTTAATTGTTGGCAATTATGTAAACAAAATGAAAACAATATAAGTTGCTTAAAATGTACAAAACTGGATATTATTTGTATAGCTAGATCTATTGCAAAAAATAAATTGGAGATAAATGCAAGTAAAAAAATAAGTATATATTATTATTATAAACCATTAATGATATTTTGTACAGTGTTTAGTGAAAAGATTTTACAAAAAAAATGAATATTGATATTAAAAGCAGGAAATACTTAGACAGGGTGATGAATATGGAAAACATTAATAACCAGAAAACAACTACAACTAGTACCATTATCTTAGTTACAATTGGGTTGATTTTTGCCCTAATTTCTTTATGGGGATATTCCTTTATTTTTGGAGTTATAGGTGTTATTATGGGTATATTAGCAACAAAGAATGGCAGTAAAGCAGGTTTAGCAGTTATAATTACAAATATGATTTTTATGGGAATTGGTTTGATGTTTAGTGAAAAAATCGTAGATTACACAATAAATCTTATAAATTAACATAAGATCCAAAAATATTATTTTGGTTTTGAGTTTACTTTATTATGTATATCTAATCATCATTTCAGAATTTATTGTCATTTTTCCATGTATACAGTATAATAATTTGTATGTAAAGTATATAATAATTTACATATGGTAAAATGATTTTATTTTTAGAAAGAGGTAGTAAAAATGATTGATAAACAACGTGTAAGGGCCGCTGTGAGAGAAATACTTATAGCTATTGGAGAAGACCCTGACAGAGAAGGATTAGTAGAAACACCTGACAGGGTGGCAAGAATGTATGAAGAAATATTTGCAGGAATGTATACTGATCCTAAAAATTATATTAAAGTATTTCAAGAAAACAGTCATGAAGAAATGATTCTTGTAAAAGATATTCCTATGTATTCAGTTTGCGAACATCATTTACTTCCCTTTGTTGGGATTGCTCATGTAGTTTATATACCTAGAAAAGGTAGAGTATTAGGACTTAGCAAGTTAGCTAGAATTGTAGATATTATTGCCAAAAAACCTCAGTTGCAGGAACGTTTGACCAGTGAAGTAGCGGATATAATTATGAGCAGTATAGATCCATTAGGAGTTGCTGTAGTTGTTGAAGCTGAACATTTGTGTATGACAATGAGAGGGATAAAGAAGCCCGGATCAAAAACTGTGACTTCAGCTTTAAGGGGAATAATAAAAACCGATGCTAGAACTAGGTCAGAGGTAATGTCTCTTATAAACAGGTTATAAATTTAAACAATGTCAACTCAGAAAGAGACATATACCTATGGAATAAATTTAATTTAGATGTTAAAATATAATCATATAGATTTATAGATAAAAAGAGATATAAAAAATATAAAAGGGTTTATTTTGACCGTGGGGGGTTATTTATATTGGTATATGTATTTTTCTGGAAGAGGTGGTATGGTGATTATCGTTTTTACTGTCTACAATTCGGACGGGGAATCTGTTGCGCAAACTATAAAAAGAATAAAAGAAGGGGATAATGAGGCTAGAGAAAAATTCATTAAAGATTACATACCTTTTATTTTAAAAGTTCTTTCAAAGGATATTTTTGAAACCTCTAACATAAAGAATTGTGACGAATATAGTATTGGGCTGATTGCCTTTAATGAAGCTATTGAAAAATATGACTCAAAGAAAAGTTCCACAGGATTTAATTTTTTTAGTTTTGCTGAACAGGTAATAAAAAGAAGAATAATTGATTATTTTAGATTTAAGTCCAAAAGTAGACATGAACTTCCATTTTCGTATCTGGAAAATGATGAAAAAAATTATGAAGAAAGATATTTAAGAGACGATACAGGGTCAAAGTTTGAAAGAATTGAATTATTCCAAGAGATAAAACACTACAATAAGAAATTGGAATCTTTTGGAATGAAGATTAGTGATATGCCCAAATACATGCCAAAACACAAAGACTCAAGAGAAATGTGCATTAATATAGCGCGCAAGATTGTTGAAAATAAAGAGATATATAATAAGCTAATTAACAAGAAGTACCTCCCGATAAAAGAATTAACAAAAATTGTGAATTTTCATCCTAGGACTTTGCAAAGAAATAGAAATTACATTATTTCTTTGTGCCTTATATATGGCAATGATTATCATCATTTAAAGTCTTACTTGGGAAACTCAAAAGAGGTGGTTAAATGAGGCTTAAAGGTTTAATTATGGATGTTGGTCAACATACCGTTACTGTTTTGACCAAAGATAATGAATTTTACACATTAAAAAGAAAACCTACTATGTTTAAAACTCAGGAAATAGAATTTAAAAGTTCGGATATTATAAACTTAGCTTACTATATGAAAAGATTATCAGTGGCTGTGGCTTGCTTTGTATTGATTTTAACTGGAATGGTATTTAGTGATATTATTCCTGTTTGGAATGTAAATAATACAGATGTTTTTGGGTTTGTAAGCCTTGATGTAAACCCAAGCATTGAGTTTGAGATAGATGGAAAACAAAAAATATTAGGTATATCTTACCTAGAGGGTTTAACTGATACCATAGAGGAAGATTTAAATCTTAAGGGAATGGAAATTAGTGAAGGATTGCTAGAGGTAATAAGATATTATAATCAAATAAATATATTATCTGATAATGAAGAAAATTATGTTTTGCTTGCAGGAACAATTAATGATAAAAATAAAATAGTTAGAAAAAACATAGCTGAAGCAGAAAAGAAAATAATGGACAGTTTAAAAAGTTATAAAAATAGAGTTGATCAAGAATTTCAGAGAATTAATATGATAGTTATAGAATCTAATAATGAATACATGGAATTATCAAAGACAAACCACATCTCAATGGGTAAATACACCATATTCGCCGAAATCAACCAAGTGAAAGATGATATTTCAATTGAAGAATTTAAAGAATTATCATTAAAGGATATCATTGAAGAATATATGAAGCTACCAAAAAATCATTTGGATTCAGAAGAAAAAGTTGAATCAACGCCAGACGTAGGAAATACTCCTAAAGATACACCAACACCAAATTCTACAATTGAACCTACAGAAGAAGTTACGTCAACGCCTGTAGAAACACCTACAACGACACCTGTAGAAACCTTAGCAGAAACACCAGCAGTAATGCCTGCAGAAACGTCCACAATCGCAACACCAGCAATAATAGTAACACCTACAACAACCCCTAGAACTATTGAGGAGCCACAATCTACACCGACGATGACTCCGATAGTAAATCGAAATGAAACGCCGGTTCCAAATGAAACACAAAATCCAAGAGTGACACCTAGTGGGACTCCAATAATAAAGCCAAGTAATACGCCAGTATCACCTGAAACCCAAAGTCCAAGGCCGACACCTAGTGGGACACCAATTATATGGCCAAGTAATACGCCAGTATTACCTGAAATCCAAAATCCAAGGCCAACACCTAGTATAAAACCAACTGAAAAGCCTGGGAATAATGAACCTGAAGATATTGGTACAGGACTTAGGGGAGAATACTATGATAATGCGGATTTTACAAATTTAGTTGGAATTCGTATAGACTCAGAAATAAATTTTAATTGGGAAAATAAACTTCCACACTCGGATTTAAATGATGACGGCTCCCTAAGTATTCGCTGGGAAGGGCAAATAAAGGCACAAAACACAGAGATGTATACTTTCCACATTAATCGAGGCTATGGTGTAAGATTATGGATTAATGATATGATGGTTATAAATGAATGGACTAAAGATTTATGGGGAATGTCAAGCTTTGGACATATCTTCCTTGTAGGTGGTCAAAAGTATAATATAAAACTTGAATATTATGAATTTAACAATTTTGGAAACTATGGCAATATAAAATTAGAGTGGAGCAGCATGAGTACGCCTAAAGAAGTAGTTCCACAAAGTGCACTTTTTCCATCAGATAAGCCATTAACCTTACCTGAAGAATTGCCAGGAGATGGAGAAGGTCTTAAAGGCCAGTACTACAATGATATGGATTTTAAAGATTTTAAGTTAGAAAGAATAGATCCGGTTGTTAACTTTAATTGGGGGATTAATCCTCCAGACACAACAATGTTTAATAATGGAGTCTTTGGTGTAAGGTGGACAGGCAAAATCCAGCCTCCATATAGTGAAGAATATACATTTTATGTTACACGCAATAGTGGTGCTAGGTTATGGATTAATAACCAGTTAATAATTAATGAGTGGAATGACATGTGGAATGTAACAAATACAGGGAAAATATACCTTGAAGCAGGGAAAAAATATGATATACGCTTAGAGTACTATAAAAACATGGGTATTGGAGCAATAAGACTTGAATGGAGCAGCATGAGTATGCCTAAGAATGTTGTTCCACAAAGTCGATTGTATTCAAATTAGATATTTATGATTTTAGTGAAAGACTAGACCATTAATTATGGCAGTCAATATAATAAAAATAGGGGGAGATAAAATGAAAAGAACCTTTAAAAAGGCTGGCATTTGGATTATGGTTATGTCAATTGTTTTTACTATGATAGTTTTCACCGACACTAACCAGTTAAAAAATGAAGTTTCAGCCAGCAGCATCACTTACGGCGATTTAAACGATGACGGAAAAATTGACTCTTTAGATTTAGTTTTGTTGTCAAGGTACATAATGGAAGTAATTGATACTTTACCAGTATCAGAAAAAGCCGCAGACTTAAATGGTGATGGACTTGTGAATTCATTAGATGCTTCGCTGATGAGCAGGCGCATACTTGAAATTATTGACGAATTTCCTGTTGAATCAGAAGAAGAACAACCTATTGCACCACCGCCACCACCACAGAAGACACCAGGCCCAAATACAAAGGATGCATTTAGAAAAATTGAAGCTGAAGATTATAATGAGACAAACTCAACTACAATTCAGGTTGTGGGAACAGGGGACGGAGGAAATGCAATAGGCTGGATTGAGCCAGGAGACTATATTGTATTTAAAGATTTGAATTTTAGTCCAGGTGCTAAATCAATGGGAATGTATGTTGCTACTCAAAATGAGAATGTTGACATTGAAATAAGACTTGACAGTCCAGATGGTTATCCAGTAGCAATATTAACAGTTGAAGGTACTGGTGGATGGAATTTCTACGATACAGCATTTACTAATATGCAAACGCCTATTAATGGTGTATATGATTTATATATTAAATTTAAAGACTCAGTTAACGTTAATTGGATTGAGTTTTCAACAGATATTGCAACGCCAAAACCAACACCAACACCGGTAACACCTCCACCTCTTATTAATGGAACTTCTTTGAAAGAACTTGCAGAAAGTAGAGGAATGTATGTAGGATCCGCTGTTGGAAGTGTATTCTATCAGAGAAATGACTTAATGTACCATGAAATTCTAAAGAGAGAATTCAACATGGTTGTAGCAGAAAATGAAATGAAGTTTGATACAATAAGGCCATCAAAAGACCAGTTTAACTTTACGCCTGGAGACAAACTGATTGATTTTGCAGAGGAAAATGGAATGGCAGTTCGTGGTCATACATTAATTTGGCATAATCAAACACCAGCATGGCTTGAAAATGGAAACTGGACACGTGATGAACTTATAGAAATTATGAGAGAACATATATACACTGTAATGACTCACTATAAAGGGAAAATCATACATTGGGACGTTGTGAATGAAGCAATTTCCGACAATAATGGTGCTTTAAGAACTAATGATTCAATATGGATGAGAGTTATTGGTGAAGACTATATTGAATATGCATTTAAATTTGCAAGAGAAGCAGACCCAGATGCATTGTTATTCTACAATGACTATAACATATCAGATATGGGCGGCGTAAAAGCTGATGCTTGTTATAACCTTGTAAAGAGATTGGTTGAAAAAGGAGTGCCAATTGATGGAGTTGGATTCCAGGGTCACTATATTAACAATATGCACTCAAGTTATATACAAAGCATTGATAGAAACGTAAAACGTTATGCAGATTTAGGTATAGAAGTTGCATTTACAGAAGTTGATATTAGAATGAATGAACATGGAAGTGAATATGATTTAGAAGTACAGGCTTCAAACTATGGTGATGTAGCTTCTATAGCAGTAAACAATCCTAATGTAAATACATTTGTAATTTGGGGATTCACTGATAAGTATTCATGGGTAACACAGCAATTCCCAGGTCAAGGCCGCGCATTGATTTTCGATGAAGAATATGAGCCAAAACCTTCATATTTTACAGTGGCAGATGCATTTAAGAAGAAATAAATTATAATTTAAAGAGGCTGTTGCACTAATTTTTTGGTGCAGCAGCCCTTTTTGATTGTTATTATAATATATTTAGGGATTTTCCAAAACAATTTTTAAATAAATCATTATATTCATTAGAAAGGCTTAATTCTAGTTCAGCATCGCCGTCTTTAATTGTCTGAATTTTAACTGAAGTATCAAAAATTTGACATTCTATAGATTGTATTATCCCCATTTCGCTTCTGTCAAGGCATTCAGCTAGCTTTAAAATAATTGAGAGCTTTTCATAAATTTCAATATCTCCAGGTAAAAGGATAAAAGAATATTTATTTTTCCAATTCTCATTAAAGGGCTTATCCGAATGGGAGGCGGCTATTGCAGAAATAAGGACAGTTTCCCTCTGGGAAAGACCATTTAACCTAGAATTCAATATAATGTAAAAAGAGTGTTTATGGTGTTCATAATAGCTTATTGAAATACCTATATCGTGGAGAAGAGAAGCTACCTTAAGAAGTTTTCTCTCCCAGTCACCCAATTTATGAAGTGGTTTTAGTTGGTCAAATAAAGACAATGAGATAAAGCAAACTTGTTCTGCATGTTTTTGACTTATGCCATAAAGATGCATATAGTTATAAAGACTTAATGAAAGGGCATCTTCGTGAGGCATTATTTTTGAATTTGAAAAAATATGTTCATAGAGGATACCTTCTCTTAAGCCAAAACCACTCACTACAAGCTTTGATGGAGAAACCACAGATATTATAGAGTTTAAAATGGCAAGGCCTCCAACTATTATATCAGCTCTGTTTTTAGAAAGACCATGGATTTTTTTTCTAGATTCTAAATCTGTATCTTTTAGCATATTATATATAAATTGGAAATCTTCTATACTCATTTGGTAGTTATGAGTTTTGTTAAGTGGATAATTTATATGCTTTCTATGAATTTTGCCAAGGTTTCTAATTACGCCGCCTACACCTATTAAGACTGGATTTGTTTCTTCAAAAAGCCAGTCTGACTCCGATAACAAATTTTTGATGTAATTGTGCAAGGCATCAAGTTTACGAAAAGAGACAACATTTTTATCCAAAAATTTTTCTGTTGCAACAACAGAGCCAATAGGCAAGCAAACATGGTTTTTCATACGTTTATCTTTAAATTTTATTATTTCAGTGCTTCCACCACCAATATCAACAATTATACCTTCGCTTATCTCCATGGAATTAGCAATTGCTTTATACACATACAGGCATTCTTCCTTACCTGAAAGAATTTTAAAATTTATTCCAGTAGAATTGCTAAGAAGTCTTAAAAGATGATCCCGATTTTCTGCTTTTCGCATAGCAGCAGTAGCCACTCCAATTATCCTGTTTGCACTAATATCGTGTGCTGTACACAGTTTTTTATAGAGTTTAATAGTCTTTATTGTTCTGTGCATAGCCAGGTCATTTAAAAACTTATCACAAATCATATTTTCCATAAGTCTTATTGGATCGTTAATATCGTCAATTAATCTAAAAGCGCCATTTTTTTCAACCTCAAAAACAACCAGTCTTACTGAATTTGATCCTAAATCTATTATCCCTACTTTTTTTGGCATTTGTAATCCCACTTTTCTAATTTTTTTATAATATTAAAATAGAATTTTCTACTTTTTAATAATGTAATTATACCACAGAAAGCAATTGTAATCATCTTTAGATATATAGCAAAGCCTGATGTTTTCCTCATATTTAGTAAATACATCCAAAACCCTTTTATAATTTGCCTTTTTTTATTATAATAAATATATTGAAAGGAGAGAAGGTACATGATTAATGCAAGAATTGTTCAAGTTGATAATATACATACTTCTAAAGAGGAAATTCGAAAAATAGGTGTAGATGCTAATTCTATACCATATCTTGCATCTAAGGCACTTTTTATTGTGATGAAAATAGAAAATATAAGTGCATACGCTGCAAACATTATAAAACATGAGATGCTTGCAAAGGGAGGAGATGCAGCTGTAAACAGAGGTGTTTTTGACTGTAGTGCCAAAGAATCTCATGTGCTTTTAATGGGGACATATAGTCAATATAGCAGACTTATTTATAAGCTTAGTGTTTACAGAGGAGTTTTTACAGAAATAGCAGATGAAATACAAAGGGTAATTAAGGTGTTAGATACTGGAAAACCAAAACATTTTGAATGTGGTAAATATAAACTTCCAATTGGAGAAAAGACATACGTAATGGGCATACTAAATGTTACTCCTGACTCGTTTTCAGATGGTGGGCAATATTCAAATATAGACAGTGCAATAAAAAGAGCTATTGACATGGTAAAAAATGGAGCAGATATAATTGATATTGGTGGTGAATCTACAAGACCAGGATACCAGCCAGTTGACCCTTTTTCTGAAATAAACAGAGTTGTTCCTGTTATTGAAAAGTTAGCTAAGGAAATAAATGTCCCTATTTCTGTGGATACATCAAAAGCTCTAGTGGCAGAAAAGGCAATTATGGCTGGGGCAAGTATTGTAAATGATGTTTGGGGATTGCAAAAAGATGAAAACATGGCAGAGGTTATTTCTAAAACAGGTGCTGGTGTTGTAGTTATGCATAATAGTGATAACAAAGAATATGAAGATTTGATGGGGGACATAATAAGATTTTTAAGAGAGAGTATTAAAATAGCAGAAAATGTGGGAGTGCGTAGAGAGAGCATTGTTGTAGACCCAGGTATAGGTTTTGGAAAGACACTTCAGCACAATTTAGATGTAATGAGAAGACTTAAAGAATTAGACTCTTTAAATGTACCAGTATTGATTGGGACATCGAGGAAATCCCTTATTGGAAACATATTGGAGCTTCCTGTAAATGAGAGACTTGAAGGAACTGCCGCAACTGTAACATTGGGGATTGCAAATGGTGCAGATATAGTTAGAGTTCATGATGTAAAAGAAATGGTCCGGGTGGCAAGAATGACAGATGCCATGGTTAGAATTTAATAATAAGTTTTAAAAAACTTGATAATAAAAAAAGGGTGATTTTATGGACAGCATTATTTTAAAAAATATTAAACTGTATGGTTATCATGGAGTACTTTTAAGTGAGAGGGAAAACGGGCAGAAGTTTAAAATAGACATAGAGATTTTTTTAGATTTAAAAAAGGCGGGGGAAAGTGATAACCTTGAGGATACAATAGATTATTCAAAAGTTTATGATATTGTTAAAAGAATTAATGAAACCAACAAATTTCGACTTATAGAAAGATTTGCCCATGTAATTTCCCAGGAAATAATGTCGACATATAAAGAAGTAGGAGAGGTAATTGTTTGTGTAAAGAAACCTTCTGCACCTATTAAAGGAAAATTTAAGTGGATGGGAGTAAAAATAAAGAGGTCAAGAAATGAAGCATAAGGCATTTTTATCTCTTGGTTCTAATATAGGAGATAGGGAAGAATACTTAAAAAAGGCTGTAAAGGAAATTTCCTCTTTAGACAATGTGGATTTGGATAAAGTATCAGATATTTACGAAACAGAACCTTGGGGATATTCCGAGCAACAAAATTTTTTAAATATGGTTGTATCAATTTATACCCAATTGGATGCTGAAAGTCTTCTAAAAAAAACACAAAAGATAGAGAATTTTTTAAATAGAAAAAGGGTTGTTAGGTGGGGACCTAGAACTATAGATATTGATATACTACTTTTTGATTTACTAAAGCTGGATTTAGAACACCTTAAAATACCCCATCCTTTAATGTTTGAGAGGGCGTTTGTATTAGTACCATTAAGGGAAATATACTATGAAAATGAAGTTTTTGGGACGTATATTGATAAAATGATAGATAAATACAGAGAAAAACAGGGAGTAAAACACTATAAGAAATTTGAATTTTTACCATAGAAAACAAACTTACTCAGTTAAGGAAAAATGTTTAAGACTTAATTTGAGTCTTATAATTATATAAATATTTATAAAATTAAAATTTTAAAATATGACGAAAGAGTCACGGAGGTGTCTCTATGGTAGAAGTGTATTACTATGTTCCCATTGAGGAATTAGAAAATGCTGTAGAGTGCGGATTAAAGCTTTCAAAATGGTATGACAAGGAAATTTTAATTGGTTTGGAAAAAACCAAGTGTATTTCTGCACTTTTAAATCCTAAAGATGATATTGAAAAATATAAATCAGACAACCTAAAATGCGTTAAATTTGAGTTATACCAAAAATACTGTTATGTTGCAGATAGGTACTTATATGAAATGGGACTTGTTCATGATGAAATTATGAAACTGTATTTAGATTCTGTTATGCCCATAGAAAACTATACCTTTGGATTGTATAGATTTCCAGAATGTCTTATTACAAGTACAATTATTGGAGACCAAGTTAGCATTTTAAATAAGAGACTAGATTCTCCGATCCTGTTTGATAACTCTGAAGAACTGTATGTAAATAATATAGTAGAAGACTATAAAAATGCCGATTCAAATTTTAATGATACTTTGTTATATCATTATTATTCATACTTGGCAGAAAATAAAAAACTTAAAAAATATGAAAGTGATACAATGGTGGTTTTTCTTGATGAAAAAATTCAAAGACCTTTTGTTATAAAAAAGCCAATTTTATAAAAAGATTAAACTTATAACTAGATTTCATATTTAAAAAGAGAGGTTAGAAGTGAAAAGTAGAATTTTAAAGAAGTTAAAAAATACAAAGGAAGGATATGTTTCGGGAGAGCAGCTAAGTGAGTATCTTGGGGTTTCAAGAACATACATATGGAAATGCATTAAGGAACTTAGAGAAGAAGGATATGTTATTAAATCCTCTCCTAAAATAGGGTACAAATTGTCTTATATTCCAGATGTTATAAATAGCAAAGAAATAATGGAGGAAAGAGAAAGTAAGCTACTTGGCAAAAACATAATTTACTTTCCTGAAATTGACTCAACAAATAATTATGCAAAAAAAATAGCTCAAGAAGGCTGTGAGGAAGGGACAGTTGTTATAGCTGACCTACAAACATCTGGAAGGGGCAGATTGGGAAGACAGTGGAATTCTGCAGATAAAAAGGGAATTTTAATGTCTGTTGTTCTAAAGCCTAAAATATCCATAGAAGAATTGCAGATTATTACACTTGTGGCTTCTGTTACAGTGGTGGAAGCTATAAAGGAATTGACAGGTATTGACTTGGGCGTAAAGTGGCCAAATGATATAATATTAGATGGGAGAAAAGTTTGTGGCATTTTAATTGAAGCTAGTATGGAGATGGACAAAATTAATTTCGTAGTTTTAGGAATTGGTTTAAATGTTTGGCATGAAAAAGAAGATTTTTTTGGTGAACTGGAAGAAAAAGCTACGTCATTATCAATTTATATGAGGAAAAAAGGTCAATTAAATGATATAATTATAAGAAGAAGTGAAATAATTAAAAGAATTTTGTATAAGCTAGAGGGACTATATGATAAAGTTAATAAAGGGGATTTAGAATCAATAACAGCTCTTTGGAGGAAGTATTCTGTTACTTTAGGAAAAGAAGTCCTTATAGTAGTTAAAGGTGAACAACATAGTGGAATGGCTATAGATATAACAAAAGAAGGTAAGCTTATTGTGGAATGTATTGATGGAACTAGAAAGGAAGTGTTATCAGGTGAGATTTTTGTCCGGGGTCTCTTAGGGTACTAACAAGTCGGTAATTTTATCTATTGCAATAAGCCTTCCTAAACTGATAAATTAATACTTAAGCTTTTTAAATTAGCTCCTTAAAATTGAAGCTGGTATTTTAGATGAAAATGTGAGGGTTTGTTAATAATATTAAAAAAGAAAAGGGGGTTTTTACAATTAATAGCAGTAACGGTAAAGGGAACAACTATAAGAACACCAGAGCAAACAGCGATGGTAATAACGATAGGACAAAAGACTATCAGAGGAAAAAGTCTAGTGATTTTGCATCATCTAAAAATAGCAATAACTCAAGATACCAAAGCAAAAATAAAAAAAGCAGCTATGGCAAAAATAATAATTATAAAGATGGTGGAATGCATAAAAGCGGGAATTATCATAAAAAAGATTATGGTAGTTCAAGACAAAATTATCAAAATAAAAAATCCTATTATAAAGACTCAGAAAAGATAAAGCATACTGAAACAGTTGCAGATATAAAGTTAGATATTGAGAGAATAGAAAAGGAAATAAGACTTGAAATAAAAGAGATTAAAAGTTTGAAGCTTGGTGTTTAAGCTAAGTTAAATTTAAAGGAATTAACGCAAAGAGAAGAAGGTATGAAAGAATGATACTTGTTTTAGATGTAGGAAATACAAATATAACCCTAGGAGCATACGAAGGAAAAAAGCTTATTAATTACTGGAGAATGAGCACCGACAGGGGAAAGTCATCAGATGAATTTGGCATGTTTATACTGGATTTATTAAGATATGAAAATATTAAAGTTTCTAATATAGAAGCAATAGTTGTAGCATCTGTTGTGCCTCCTATAATGTATTCATTAGAACATGCATTTAGAAAATATTTTAAATTAGATCCTATTGTTGTAGGACCAGGTGTTAAGACGGGAATAAATATAAAATATGACAATCCAAAGGAAGTTGGTTCAGATAGAATTGTAAATGCAGTGGCTGCATGTGATATATATGGGGGTCCCGTAATAATTGTTGATTTTGGCACGGCTACTACTTTTTGTGCTATATCTTCTAAAAATGAATATCTTGGTGGAGTAATTTGTCCAGGTATTAAGATTGCAGCAGAGGCTTTATTTCAAAAGACAGCCAAACTTCCCCGAATAGAGATTGCAAAGCCAGATAATGTTATAGGTCGGAATACGGTAGCGAGTATGCAATCTGGAATGGTATATGGCTATGTTGGAAAAGTTGATTATATAGTTAAACGGATTAAAAAAGAAATGAAAGAAGAAAATATAAAAGTAATTGCTACAGGTGGAATGGCTAGATTAATAGCCAGCGAATCAGAGACAATTGATGAAATAAATGGTCTTATTACATTAGAAGGCTTGAGAATAATATATGATATGAATAAAGAAAACTAAAAACTTAATATGGAATTTGGAGGTATCTTATGACAATAGAAGAAGAGGCAATAAAGTCGCATAAAGAATGGAAAGGCAAAATTGAAGTAATTAGCAGAGTAGCTGCAAACACTAAAAAAAATTTATCATTAGCATATACTCCAGGAGTTGCACAGC
This sequence comes from Clostridium sp., assembly GCA_012841175.1. Lineage (GTDB taxonomy): Bacteria > Bacillota > Clostridia > Acetivibrionales > Acetivibrionaceae > Herbivorax. The sequence goes on along the minus strand of DUVG01000029.1, from coordinate 10,250 downwards.
CCTGTCTTGAAATTCAGAAGGATATAAATTTGTCTTATACATATACAAGAAGATGGAATTTAGTTGCAGTTGTTACTGATGGAAGTGCAGTTTTAGGGCTTGGTGATATAGGACCAGAAGCAGCAATGCCTGTTATGGAAGGTAAATGTGTACTGTTTAAAACTTTTGCAAATGTTGATGCATTTCCTCTATGTATAAAGTCAAGGGATGTTGATGAAATAGTTAATACAATAAGACTTTTACAGGGAAGCTTTGGGGGAATAAATATTGAAGATATTTCAGCACCTAGATGTTTTGAAATTGAAAGAAAGCTTAAAGAACAGTGTGATATCCCTGTATTTCATGATGACCAGCATGGAACAGCAGTTGTAACTTTGGCTGCTCTCATTAATGCATTAAAGATAGTGAAAAAGGATATAAAGGATATTTCTGTAGTTATAAATGGTTCTGGAGCGGCAGGAATAGCAGTGACGAAGCTTTTAATGAGTACAGGCCTTAAAAAGGTTATTTTGTGTGACAGAAAAGGAGCAATTTATAAAGGACGAGATAATTTAAACAAAGAAAAAGAGGAAATGGCAGCCATTTCAAATGTTGAAATGAAAAAGGGTCCATTAGAAGAAGTAATAAAAGGAGCAGATGTATTTATTGGAGTTTCTGCCCCTGGAGTTTTGACAAAGGAAATGATAAAAACTATGGCAAAAGATCCAATAATCTTTGCTATGGCAAACCCAGTTCCTGAAATAACACCTAAAGAGGCAAAAGAAGCAGGAGCAAAAGTTGTAGGTACGGGAAGGTCTGATTTTCCAAACCAAATAAATAATGTTTTGGCTTTTCCGGGTATATTTAGAGGTGCTCTTGATGTGAGAGCCAGTGATATTAATTACCAGATGAAAATAGCTGCAGCAAAGGCAATAGCATCTTTAGTAACTGATGAGGAGCTAAATGAAGATTATGTCATACCAGAGCCTTTTAACCCAATGGTAGGGCAAAAGGTTGCAAAAGAAGTTGCAAAGTCAGCAAGACAATCAGGTGTGGCAAGAATATAATAATATAAAGAGTGATTAGGAGCTGAATAGATTAATTTATTCAGCTCTTAATGGATTTTTATATATAAAATAAACATATCATATAGTTAACAGGAATAATAGAAAAGGTGCTTGTGGTGAATAAAAAATCCACGGATTTTTTATTGAAGAAATTAATGGTATAATACATTTATATAGATAGAATAAAAAAAATTAAGTTAGGGGTATGTATTATGAAAGAAAGAAAGAGAGAGAGGTTGTACCGAGTTTGGCACACTGATAAAAAAATCTGTTCAAAATTTGACGAAAAACAAATTTCGAAGGTAACTGCTTCGAATGTCAAAGAAGCAAAACATAAAGTTCAAGAGATGTTTCCAGGACATAGAGTAACATCGGTATGGCTAATAGAAAAATAAAATGTTCCGTAAATAAAATGGAGAGGAGCTGTCAGCATTAATCTGAATGTTCCAATATACAACGCTTTAATGAAGTATTCAGGCAAAAGTCCAGTTTCTTTTCACATGCCAGGACATAAATTAGGAAAAGATATTAATATCCCCCACGGGGACAAATTATATTTAATGGATGTAACTGAAGTTCCAGGTTTGGACAATTTGCATCAACCCAATGGAGTAATAAAGGAAGCACAAAAGCTTGCAGCAAAAACTTTTGGAGCTGATCATACTTTCTTTTTAGTAAATGGTTCCACTTGTGGGATACAAACGGCTATTATGTCTTTGTGTAAAAGAGGAGACAAACTTATAGTGGCAAGGGATTGTCATATGGCAGCTATAAATGGGATGATGCTTGCAGGAGTTGAGCCTATATACATAAAGCCAGAATTTGATGATAGTTTTAAAATACCGTCAGTATTGCAATGTGAAAATATTGAAAAAGCATTAATAGAAAATAGCGATGCAGTTGGAGTTTATATAACAAGACCTAATTATTATGGAGTATGTTCTGATATAAAAGAAATATCTAAGCTGGTTCACTCTTATGGCAAAGTACTTGTGGTTGATGAAGCTCATGGGGCACATTTAAAGTTTTCTGACAAACTTCCATCTAGTGCCCTTGAGCATGACAGCGATATTTGTATTCAGAGTGCTCACAAAACTCTTCCCGCACTTACCCAAGGTGCATATCTTCATGTAAAGGGTTCTAGGGTGGATGTGGAAAAAATCAGATATAATCTTAATATTCTACAGACATCAAGTCCTTCATATTTAGTGATGGCTTTTTTGGATATATCAAGAGCCATTATGGAAAAAGAAGGAAAACAAATTATGGATTTTTTACTTGAGGATATTGAAGAGTTACATAAAAGTATAAATGACAATACCAGATTTAAAATACTTTCAAAAAATAATTTTAAATCAGGGGATTTAGACAAAACGAGAGTGGTTATAAACACAAAAAACTATGGATTATCTGGATTTAACGTTGAAAGTATTTTAAGAAACCAGTACAATATACAGGTGGAAATGGCTGATTTATATAATATTGTTTGTATAACCACAAATGCTAACAGGGGGCAAGATTTAAAAAATCTTAGAAATGCCCTTGTTGAGATTAACGAAAATTATAATAATTCTTTGCCATTACCTGATATATATATTGAAAGAGGTAAGATACCAGAGCAAAAAGTTAAATTGAGTGAAGTGATGCACAAAAATTTTAAAAGAAAAAAACTTACAGAGGCTTGTGGCATGGTGAGTCGGAGAATGATAACACCATATCCCCCAGGAGTACCTGCTATTTGTCCTGGAGAAGTTATAACAGAGAACATTATACAAAATATAATGAGGACTTTAGAATCTGGTGGCAATGTAAATGGTGTGTATGATGGATTAGAAGTAGAGGTTTTAACCTCTTTGTGATATTTATGGAGGTATTATGAGAGGGAAGCTAATTATAATAGAAAGTGGTTCTGATGCAAGTGGTAAGGCCACTCAAACTGAAAAGCTTTTTAAAAGGCTTATTTGTGAAAATTATAAAGTGAAAAAGATAACTTTTCCTGACTATGAAAGTGATTCTTCTGCCTTGGTAAAAATGTACCTAAATGGGGATTTTGGCAAAAATCCAGAAGATGTGAATCCATATGCGGCTTCAACCTTTTATGCTGTTGACAGGTTTGCATCCTATAAAACAAAATGGGGAAAAAATTATGAGAATGGGGAAATAATTTTAGCAGACAGGTACACAACTTCTAACATGGTTCATCAGGCTGCTAAAATACAAAATTTATCTGAAAAAGATGCTTTTTTAGACTGGCTATGGGATTTTGAATTTAATATGTATAACCTTCCTGTTCCAGACTGTGTTTTCTTTTTGGATATGCCCCCAAAATACAGCAAAGTGCTTATGGATAAAAGGATGAACAAAATCACAGGAGAAGAAAAGAAAGATATACATGAAAGAAATTACAAATACCTTGAGGATTCCTATAACAATTCTCTTTATATAGCTAAAAAATATAACTGGCTTAGAATTGACTGTATAAAAGGAGGGCAACTTAGAACCATTGAAGATATACATGATACAATATATAATAAACTTATTGAAATAATAACATAAAACTTCATTTAAAACAAAAAGTACAAAACCCATAAACTTGTATACAAACTCTAATAAATGAAAAGCAACTTATGGACGATATAAAAGAAGAAGCCTTATTTTAAATATGAAAAATATGGAGTGGTAATTATGAGAATAAAAGAGACGGTAAACAATACAGTTAGTATACAAGGAATATCAAATAAAGAGGACAAAAAGATAATTGAAGGAAAAGAAACTTCTTTTAATAATCATTTAAAACAGCTAGATGAACTGGGTTTTGAAGAAAAAATTAAGCATTTAGTAAATAAAATTGAAGAGCAAGGGGAAAAGTTAAGTAAAAAAATAGATTTAAGAGAACTAAAAATTTATAAAAGGCTTATATCTGATTTTTTAGATGAAGTTGTAAGTAATTCTCATAAGTTTACTAAAGACAGTTCTTTAGATAGAAGAGGAAGATATAAGGTTTATGCAACTATAAAAAAAATCAATAAAGAATTAGATGAACTTACCCAGGATGTTTTAAAGGGAGAAAAAGACAATATTGCAATACTAAAAAGAATTGAAGATATAAGGGGACTGGTTTTAGATCTCTTAATATAATTGAGGCAGGGATTAATAGTGAATTTTAGTGACATTATAGGACAAAGTGAAGTTGTAAGCCGCCTTAGGACACAAATAAAAAATAAAAAAGTAGGACATGCATATATTTTTTCAGGTGCAAAAGGAATAGGAAAGAAAACTGTGGCTAAAATATTTGCATCAATAGCCATATGCCAAGAGGGCAGTGAAGATGGAAGTTGTGGGAAATGTCAGGCATGCAGGCTTTTTAGGGGAGGTTCAAATCCAGATTTCTACCTTATTAAGACAGAGAAAAATAGCATTGGTGTTGAAGAAATAAGAAACATGCAAAAACATGTGTATATAAAGCCACTTTATTCTCCTAAAAAAGTTTATTTAATAGATGAAGCTGATAAAATGACTGTACAGGCTCAAAATTCTCTTTTAAAGACTTTAGAGGAACCCCCCTTATATACAATTATTATAATGACAACATCAAATTATCAAAGTCTTTTAGAAACCATACGCTCAAGAAGTATAGTTTGCAATTTCAAAAAAAATACTTTTGAGGAAGTAAAAAAATATTTAATTGATAATGGAGAATTAGATATTAAGGAGGCAAGTTTTATAGCTTCATATGCAGATGGGGTTATAGGAAAGGCAAAAGAGTTCTCAGAATCTTATGAATTTAAAGAGTTGAGAGAAAAAACGATTGAGATTTTATTGAAAATAAATGAGTCAAATCTTAAAGATATTTTCTTTGCATATGATTTTTTTGAAGAAAACAAAGAAAAAATAGAAGAAATATTGGACATAATGTTAATATTTTATAGAGATATACTTGTAAGTAAAAAGTTTGGAAATGAAAAAATGTTGATTAACTTAGATAAAAAAGATATTATATTAGGGAATCTAAATAATTTTTCTACAGAAATGATTTACAAAAATATTGAAGTGATTGATGATTTGCGCAATAATATAAAGAAAAATGTAAATTATCAGCTTGCTGTAGAAGTTATGCTTATGAAACTTCAGGAGGAAGAATTATAATGATAAAAGTGGTAGGAGTAAGATTTAAAAAGGCGGGTAAAATTTATTATTTTGATCCAGGTGATTTAGAAATAGGCCTTAATGAAAATGTTATAGTGGAAACTGCCAGAGGTATAGAATTTGGTTATGTAGTGGTTCCAAATACAGAAATCGGAGAAGAAGAAATAGTAACACCTTTAAAAAGTGTAATAAGGGTGGCTACTGATGAGGATAAAAAACACCATGAAGAAAATACTGAAAAAGAAAAAGAAGCTTTTAATATATGTCTTCAAAAGATAAAGGATCACAATCTTGAAATGAAGCTTATTGATGTGGAATACACATTTGATAATAATAAGGTGCTTTTTTACTTTACTGCCGATGGCAGAGTGGATTTTAGAGAACTGGTAAAGGATCTTGCGGCTGTCTTTAGGACAAGAATTGAACTTAGGCAAATAGGTGTAAGAGATGAAGCTAAAATGATGGGAGGCCTAGGGGTATGTGGTAGGGTTCTTTGCTGTCATTCCTTTTTGGCAGATTTCCAGCCGGTGTCTATAAAAATGGCAAAGGAACAGGGATTATCTCTAAATCCTACAAAAATTTCAGGGGCATGTGGCAGACTTATGTGCTGTTTAAAGTATGAACAAGAAGCTTATGAAGAAATAGTTGCAAGGGTTCCTAAAGAAGGAGCTATTGTGGAAACACCTGATGGACAAGGAGTTGTAATTTCTTCAAGCATTCTCAAAGAGTTGATTAAAGTAAAACTTGACAAAGAAAATGAGACTGACCTTAAAATATATGAAGCAAGTGCTGTTAAAGTAATAAAAGATGTTAGTCGTGATGAAATAGAAGAAGAGGCTGAAATTGACATAGAGGAATTGAAGGAATTAGAGGATTAATAAAATAATATTTTTAAAAGTTATTTGCTTTCACTAGATTTAGTGGTAAAATAAAGAATGGAGTAAAGATATTATTCTATTAAAAAAGCAAAAGCGTATTCTTTATAGGAGGTGTTAGTCATGGCATACTTTATAACTGATGCATGTATTAGTTGTGGTGCTTGTGAGCCAGAGTGTCCAGTTTCTTGTATTTCAGCAGGAGATGATGTTTATGTAATTGATGCTGACGCATGTATTGATTGTGGAGCATGTGCAAATGTTTGTCCTGTTGATGCTCCAGTACAGAAATAAATTTTAATGGAGATACTGTTTATTTTAAAGAGACATTCATGAGCTGATATTAAAACAGGCTAAAAAGGAGTCGAAGAGTAAAATATCTTTTTTGACTCCTTTTTTTAAGTATTTTAATAGAGCAGGTGTTGAATTTGGATATAATTCTTAAAGAAAATGAGAGGATAGATGATTTACAATATAAGGGATTAAAAATCATTCAAAAAGAAAATGCATTTTGTTTTGGACTTGATGCAGTTTTGCTTTCTAATTTTGCAGATGTTAAAAAAAATGACTGTGTTATAGATCTTGGTACTGGCACAGGTATTATTTCAATTTTAATTGCAGGAAAGACAGAAGCTAAATGTATAACAGGTGTAGAAATTCAAGAAGATATGGTAGAGATGGCAAAAAGAAGTGTAAAACTTAATAACCTTGATGACAGGGTAAAAATAGTTTGTGACGATTTAAAAAAAAGTGATGATATTTTTGGCACTTGTAAATTTAATGTTGTTGTTACCAATCCTCCCTACATGAATGTAGGCGGAGGCCTATTAAATCCAAATGAAACAAAAGCCATTTCAAGGCATGAGATTTTATGTACTTTAGAAGATGTTATACGAGTGTCGGAAAAGATACTAAAACCAATGGGACAATTTGCTATGGTTCACAGACCAGATAGATTAGTTGACATTATTTGGTTAATGAGAAAGTATTCCATAGAACCTAAATATATGAGATTTATTTATCCATCAGTAAATAAAAAAGCAAATTTACTTTTGATTAAAGGAACAAAACAGGGGAGACCACAGCTTAAAATGATGGAACCCCTTTATGTATATAATGAAAAAGGAGAATTTTCAGATGAAATAAATAAGATTTACGGGAGAGGAGAGAGTGCCAATAGCTAAGTCTAAGGGAACATTGTTTTTAGTTTCAACTCCTATAGGAAATCTTGAAGATATAACATATAGGGGAATAAGAGTATTAAATGAAGTTGATTTAATTGCAGCAGAAGATACCAGACATGCAATGAAACTTTTAAATCATTTTGAAATAAAAAAGCCTCTTGTAAGTTATTATGAGCACAATAAAAAAGCCAAAGGAGAGCTTTTAATAACCAAACTTATAGAGGGGAAGGATATTGCCTTAATTTCAGATGCTGGAACTCCAGGCATTTCAGATCCGGGTGAAGATATTGTGAAACTTTGTATTGAAAATGAAATTAAAGTTACAATGGTACCAGGTGCAACAGCGGCAATAATGGGTCTGGTTTTGTCGGGAATGCCTTCAAAGAGCTTTATTTTTGAAGGATTTCTTTCTATGAACAAAAAAGACAGAAGAGAAAAAATAAATTCATTAAAAGAAGAAATAAGAACCATAGTATTGTATGAGGCACCACACAAACTTTTAAACACATTAAATGATTTATATAAAGCTTTAGGAAATAGAAAAATAGCTTTAGCCAGAGAACTTACAAAAAAATATGAAGAAGTAATACGCCTAAATTTAAAAGATGCAATTTTAAAATATGAAGAAGAAATGCCAAGGGGAGAGTTTGTTATAGTAATAGAAGGAGCTGATGAGAAAAAGATTTTACAAGAGAGAATTGACAAATGGCAAGAACTAGAAATAGAAGAACATTATCAAATGTACATTTCTCAAGGGTTTGAAAAAAAAGAAGCTATGAAAAAAGTTGCAGGTGACAGAGGTATCAGTAAAAGAGATGTATATAGTAAGCTTATTAACTCTTGAGTTTTATATAAAATAAAAAATTTAGAAACAAATAAAAGAAGTTTGACTTTTGTCAAACTTCTTTTATTTAAATTGCAAAGTCAATTATTTTTTTAACTCTCTTAAGCAATCTGGACAAATGTTTTTGGATTTGTAAACAGATACGTCCTTTGCATTTCCGCAGAAAATACATGCAGGCTCATATTTTTTAAGTATGATAGTAGAGCCGTCTACATAAATTTCAAGTGCATCTTTTTCAGCGATATCAAGAGTTCTTCTCAGCTCGATAGGTAAAACCACTCTTCCTAACTCGTCAACTTTTCTTACAATACCAGTAGATTTCATAATAAATCCTCCTCCGTTATAACAGTATTCGACAAACTTTGCATTTTCATCATACCATATATGCCAATAATAGTCAAGGATTTTTTAAAAGTTTTTGAAGAAAATACAATGATAAAATGTCATATTAATTCGAAATACACTATAATTTCCCATGATTTTTTTGCTTTGAAAAACAAAAAAATACAAAAAGAACTAATAAAAATTCTTAAAAATATTTATTATAAAATTATTATACACGATTTTTTCTAAAAAACAACTAAAACTTTTAAAAAAGTCTAATTTTTTTTTAAATTTTACATTTTGTTAATAAAATTAATATGATATTGAAGAAACTACTAAATCAATAAAATTAAAAAGAATTTTCTAGTTAAAACATTTAGTATAAATACAATATATGCCCATATAATTAATTTAGAGAATAATACTTTATATATTTGAGGGTTTAATGTGTTAAATTACATTTGGGTAGGAATGCTTATTATAGGAATTGTTGTAGGTGTAATAAATGGAAGAATTGATGAGGTAACAAAAGCAATTGTTAATTCTTCACAAAATGCAATTGAGCTTAGTATAGGACTTTTAGGAGTTATGTGCCTGTGGACTGGTCTTATGGGAATAGCCGAAAAAAGTGGGATTATAAAGACAATTGCAAAAATTTTAAGGCCTTTAATAAAATTTTTATTTCCTGAGATACCAAAGAATCATTCTGCAGCAGGAGCTATAGTAATGAATTTAGTTGCCAACTTTTTTGGATTGGGAAATGCGGCTACACCTTTAGGCATTAAAGCCATGAAAGAGTTGCAAAAGCTAAATAAAAATAAAGACACTTCAACTAATGCTATGAGTACATTTCTTGTTCTTAACACATGTTGTATACAATTTATACCTACTACAATTATTGCAGTAAGGGCCTCTGCAGGCTCTAAAAATCCTACAGAGATAATAGGAACTATTTGGGTTGCAACCATATGCGCCACTATAGTAGGTATAATAGCAGTTAAATTCTTTTCAGTTGTGTATAAAAAATGATTTTAAAAGTAGATAGAATATAGGGGGACAATTTTATGGATATTATAAAAGCAGCATCTTCATATGCTCTACCTGCAATTTTTATAGTTATTTTAGTAGCTGGTATTTATAAAGATGTAAAAGTATATGATGTGTTTATTGATAGTGCCAAAGAGGGTATAACAACTGTTCTAAAAATCACACCTCCACTGGTGGGATTAATTGTGGCTGTTGGAGTGTTTAGGGCATCTGGGGCTCTTGAACTTGTAATATATGCAGCAAAGCCAATTGCAGGACTTTTTAACATTCCATCGGAGGCACTTCCCCTTGTATTTATCCGTCCTATTTCAGGCAGTGCTTCTTTGGCATTAGTCTCTGACATATTAAAAGAATATGGAGCGGATTCTTTTATAGGAAGAGTAACGTCTACAATGATGGGCTCAACAGAAACTATATTTTACACTCTAACTGTTTATTTTGGTGCTGTGGGAGTAAAAAAAGTCAGATATACCCTTTTAGCAGCATTAATGGCGGAATTTACAAGTGTAATTGTGTCAGTTTGGATATGTACTATAGTATTTGGGTGAAAGAAATTAGCTTGAAAAAAACTTTTTAAATATGTATATTAGTATTAATGGAATTTTTAGAGGGATGATATTTATTCTGTTGTAGTTTAATTTTTAAGGAGGAATTTTAAAAATGAGTAGTGGAAAATTTTATATAACCACACCAATATATTATCCAAGTGATAAATTGCATATAGGTCATTCTTATACAACTGTTGCGGCGGATGCAATGGCTAGATATAAAAGGCTTAGAGGTT
>DUVG01000028.1 GCA_012841175.1 Clostridium sp. | reverse complement strand
TCGGTGAAAATGGTAATAAGGTTATTGGCGAAAACTTTACTGAAATGATACCAAAAGAAATCATATCAGACATAGGGATATATGATGATATGATACTTATTTTCTTAATAGGTTATAGGGGTTATTTTATTCCAACAAGATATTTAACCGGAGAAAATAAGGAGCAATTTATAAACAAATTAATGACTTTAAAATAGAATAATTAATACATATATCTAAATTAAATGCCAGATTTGGATATGGCATTGGTATTAAATCAGGAGATAATGTTTGGTCTGGCGGAATCAATCCGGGAGTACATATCGGAAACAATGTTGTCATAGCTTTGGAAAGTGCCGTTACAAAAGATATACCTGGTAATGTCCTGGAAGCAGGGCATCTATGCAGGTTATCCGTGTGATTACAGAAGAGGATAAGTTAAATTCCATTGTTTATTGAATTAGAAATAGTTGACATGTTTTTAATATTTTTATATAATGCTTATTATCAAATCAATATAGTAATAAAAAGAGGGTGGTCCCTACCCTGGGTGGGATTTAAAAGTGGAAAAGGGGTTTAAAAAGCGGTGAACCCTACCATTGGCCTTACCTATAAGTGGGAGCTAAAAAAGCGGAGGACCTTACCATAAGTAGGAGCTAAAAAAGCGGTGAGTCCCTACCATAAGTGGGAATTAAAAAAGAGGAGTTGGGCAAATTGTTCAACTCCTATATTATTGCAGAAAGGTGATGAGAATATGCATTTATATCTCTATCATGTAGATGCTTCCTACTGTGATTTTCTCCGCAAATTTGACCACAGGGTTCTCCGTACCCTTAATCAAAAAAATCGCCCTTATGTAGGTCTTGCTTTTGAACTGGTAAATGGAATAAAATATTACATCCCGCTTACTTCACCAAAGGAGAAATATTCAGAAATGAAAAACACCACAGATTTTCATAAGATTAATAGTGGCATATGGGGTGCTATTAATTTCAATAATGTGATACCAGTTCATGAACAGAGTTTAAGAAGAGTAAATAATAAAATGGATCAAAATGACAGCAAAGAAGATATACAATATAAAAATTTATTATCCAATCAACTGGATTGGTGTAATGCAAACCGTGACTTAATCATAAGGAAAGCCAAGAAACTTTATAATATGATTACAAGAGAGAAAGCACCTGAAAAATTAGTAAGAAGATGCTGTGATTTTAAAAAATTAGAACGGGGATTAAGAGAATACTGTAAGGTACATAATCTGAAATTAAATAACAGGTATCAAAAAATCATAATTGAATATATTGAAGATGATGAAGGACGAATAGTAACAAAACAAAAACATGGAAAGATGACTGCTTACAGGTGGCTTATTTTACCTTAGGATGATTAACTAAAAAAATAACTTATTATAAAATTAAGAATAAGAGAAGGGCTATTTAGGCTTTCTCTTATTTTTTAAGTTAATGATTAAAAATAATGATTTCAAATTCTTGTTGTTATTATTTTATAAGTAATAAATACAATTAATACTAGCATTTGTTAAAAGACCTTTTTTATCCAATTTAGTAGTTTATTTAATTTTGCAGTGAACAAAATATATAAAACACCCTAGTTATTGTAAAATAACATATAATATTGTAAGATTCATTTATGATAGTCAAAACAGGAGCTGTAATATTTTGACCAGCCTAAAAAGTATTTTATCATGGATTTTACTTTTGACCTTTATAGTATTTTTATACCACAAAATATATATGCAGCCAATAACATTGAACCTGTTATTACTGAAGAAACAGACTAAGGAAAAGACTTTGATGCAGATGACTGGATAGATGATTTTGAAATAAAATTTGAAAGTGATCCTTATGAAATAAATACATATGGAAACTTCTTTATTCATCTTTTCGAATTTGCTGAGCAAGTTTATTCTAATAAGGCAGACACTGATGGGGACGTCTTACCAGATGGATATGAATTATTATGTTTAGGAACAAATCCAGAAAGTAAGGATTCAGATAACGATGGTATTTTAGACAAAGACGAGGATTTGGATGAAGATGGATGGGATATAGATTGGGATGTCTTTCCTTTAAAAGAATGTATTTATCATTATTTTTATGTAGATGGTAATTGAAGTCCTGAATTAGTTGTAAAAGGCGAAACATGGAGTCAATGTACTTTTGAATATGATGAAATTAATGATGAGGTTATCCTAAAAAGTGCATTGCCAAAAAAATATCAATTTTTAGGTGACAATAAATACATTTATTATCATGTAGGGACAGCAGATATTTTTAGCTTTTATGATGTAAATGATAATGAAGCGATAGATGTAGAAGAGGTAGATTTTTATTTGGCAAGATATTTTAATGATACAATTCAGCAAGCTGACATTGTATATATGGTGGGATTTCCAAAGAGCTCTGAAAAACTAGAAGCTTTAAAAAAGCTTATATCAAATGAAGAAATTGATATATTTTATCATGACTGGAGTGAAGCACTCTACTTTAAAATAACAAAAGAACAATATGATGAGTTATCAAAAGACTTGTTCGAATCGAGGAAGAGGGCAGAGGAAGATATGGAAGAAGTCACATATTCATATAAAGAATTATTTGGAGACTTCGAAGAAAGCAAGTAAATTTTACTTGCAATAGATAATGAAATAAGAAAAGAGCCTTTGCTTGATTATTTGGTTTTTTCACAGTTTCCGAGTTGTGCTTGGTGAGCTCAGATATTTTTCTTATACCTTATTTTTTTGATACGAGATATTTGCTCTATTATTAGGACCTTTTTAAGTATGGTCAAATTAAAAGGTATTATTTTTTGGGATGTTGACTGAAGAATAGGGGTTATTTATAAGAAATTTGTATAAAGGAAAAAAGTCAGCAAGAGAAATTTTCTTGCTGCCTTAATGTTTAATTAAAACTGTTTTTTGTATCAAATTTAGTCTTCAAATCTTGTATTTTTAT
>DUVG01000027.1 GCA_012841175.1 Clostridium sp. | reverse complement strand
TCTCCATCATTCTCATTATTCTTCTTAGCAATATCATCATTACATGCTGTGAAATTAAAAATTAATAATCCAACTATTAAAAACAAAATTACCTTTTTTAGCATTGCTTAATTAGCTCCCTTCATTGTAATTAATGCGTCCAATAAATAATATTATATACTTTATCTAAAAAAAACAACAGAGGATATTTATTTTTCTATTGAAAACAATTGTTTTTCAGGATATCCCAACTCTCTCTAATTGTATACACACACATACATATTGTCAATACATGTGCGCATTCCCATGTTTTGGATAAGATATAAATTATACGTTAGAGGAATGTTTTGTTATATACTTTGGCATAGCCATTTTAATTTACCCCGACATGGGTAAGGGATTAGTTTTTAATTTATCAGATGAAAAAAAGACACTGCCATTTTATTTGACAGTGCCTTAAGTTTATTTTTATATTTAAAGTATTATGCAAATAAGTCCTCCGCTTCCTTCATTAATTATTTTTTGAAGAGTTTCTTGAAGTTTTAGCTGGGCATCTTCCGGCATTCTACCTAATTTATTTTGAAGCCCCTCACTTACAAGTTCATGAAGTGACTTTCCAAAAATATTTGACTGCCATAATTTTTCCGGCTCTCCCTCAAATTCTTTCAATAGATAATTTACAAGCTCTTCAGATTGTTTTTCTGTACCTACTAAAGGTGCTATCTCTGTTTCAATATCAGCTCTTATCATATGTATAGACGGTGCACTTGCCCTAAGCTTTACTCCAAATCTACTGCCCTGTTTTACTATTTCAGGCTCTTCTAATGTTAGCTCTGTAATTTGTGGTGTCACTATTCCATAACCTTTTAGCTTCACATCATTAAGTGCAAATTCAATTTTATCATACTCTTTTTTCACTCTTGCCAAATCTTTCATAAGGCTTATTAGTTTATGTTCCCCGTTTATTTCAATTTCAGTCATTTCACTTAGAACACGATAAAAGAGTCCATCTTCAACATTAACCTCTATTAGTGCATTTCCACTTCCTAAATTTATGTTGTCAACATATGCCTTTTTAATAAACTCATATTCATCAAACTTGCTCATAGCTCCTTTTATTTCACGTATTCTCCCAATTCCTTCAAATACATCCCTTACAGCATTAATCATATCAACTTTGAGCCAGTAATCATCTTCTAAAGACTCTATCCATTTTGGAATGTTAATTCCAATTTCTCTAATAGGAAATTCAAGGAGCACTCCCTCCATTATGCTGTTTAAATCCTCTATCTTAAGCTGTGCACAATTTATTGCAATTACTGGAACTTGATATTTTTCCTCAAGTTCTTGTCTTAAACTTTCAGTTTCGGCATCTGTCGGGCTTGTTGAATTTAAAAGAACTACAAAAGGCTTGTTTATTTCTTTTAATTCATTTATAACCCGTTCCTCTGCTTCAATATAATCTTCTCTGTCAATATCAGTTATACTTCCATCTGTTGTCATTACCAATCCTATTGTAGAATGTTCATTTATAACCTTTTTTGTACCAACTTCAGCAGCTTCAACAAATGGAACCTGATGGTCAAACCACGGAGTAGAAACCATTCTCGGTGCATCATTTTCCATATGTCCTACTGCACCCTTTACCATATAACCTACACAGTCAACCAATCTTACTTTAAATTTTATATTTTCATCAAGTAAAATTTCTACTGCCTCATTTGGAACAAATTTGGGTTCAGTAGTCATTATTGTGCGGCCTGAAGCACTTTGGGGCAATTCATCCTTTGCTCTTCCCTTTGAATATTCATTTTCAATATTTGGTATAACCAACAAGTCCATAAATCTTTTAATAAATGTAGACTTTCCTGTTCTAACTGGTCCTACAACCCCTATATATATGTCACCCTGCGTTCTTTCTGATATTTGCTGGTATATGTTATACTTTTCCAACCCATAGAACCCCCTTACTTTTATTTTGAATCTGTAAGAACAATCTAATTTTCCACCTAAAACTTAAGAACCATGATAAAGTAAAATCCAAAAAGTAACTTAAGGTTTAAGTACTAGTACCCTTATCAATATAAATATATTGTGCATATCCATTTATTATTACAAAAAGGATAAAAAAAGAAGACCATTTTATTTGTCTTCTTTTTTTATCCTTTTACAACGAATATTCTTTTAATCTAGTAAATAATAACCTTAAAACACCTCATCTTTTTTATCTCTCATCATTAGGTCACTTACAGTGGTTTTAGGGTCTTTTCCATTAAACAAAACTTCATATGCCTCAAAAGTTATAGGCATGGTTACATTTCTTTTTTTTGCAAGCTCATATGCAGCTTTTGTTGTAGTTACTCCTTCTACTACCATTTTAACTTCTTCCATAGCTTCCTTAGGAGTTTTTCCCTGTCCTATAAGTATTCCAGCTCTTCTATTTCTGCTATGCATACTAGTACATGTAACAATAAGATCACCTATTCCAGAAAGTCCTGCAAAGGTTTGAGGATTTGCTCCCATAGAAATTCCCAACCTTGATATTTCAGCTAATCCTCGCGTCATCAAAGCAGCCTTGGTATTATCTCCAAATCCTAACCCGTCAGAAATGCCAGCACATAGGGCTATAACATTTTTTAATGCTCCTCCAATTTCCACTCCAACAATATCAGAATTTGTATATACCCTAAATAAAGGACTCATAAAAATATCCTGTATAGATTCTGCTGCACCAATATCACAAGATGCTGCCACCACTGTAGTTGGAATACCATTTGCAACTTCCTCTGCATGACTTGGTCCTGATAAAGTAACCACATTAGCATTAGGTATCTCTTCTTTTATTACCTGAGATAATCTTAAACCTGTTTCAGATTCAATTCCCTTAGAACAGTTTACAATGATATTATCCTTCTTTATGTAGGTTGATATATTTTTTGCATTTTCTCGTATTGTATGAGATGGTACAACCATTATCACTACCTTAGAATCATGTAAAGACTCTTCTATGTCAGCTGTACACAATACCCCATCAGGAATTTTTATTCCTGGAAGCTTTTCTTTATGCTCTCTTAAATCATTTATCATTTCTATTTCTTTATCAAAGCAAGACCACATTTTAACTTTATAACCTGACTTTGCAAGAAGAATTGCAAGTGCAGTTCCCCAACTTCCTGCACCTATCATGGATATATATTTATTCATTTATAAAAACCTCCCTGCTAAAAAATCCTTATGCTTTTTTTGCACCTAACTTTGACTCTTCCCCATTTATTAGTCTTTCAATATTTGATTTATGCCTTACAATAACAAGAAAGCCTATCACACCTGCAAATATGATAAAAATAATTTCATTTCCCATTAAAAATGCTACTGCCGGAAAAAGTACTGCTGCTATCATTGATCCTAAAGAGACATATCTGGTTATAAGTACTATCAAAATAAAAATAGATAAAAGTATAAGTCCAATTAAAGGTCCCATCATCATTATAACTGCGAATGTTGTAAGAACACCTTTTCCCCCTTTAAACCCAAAATACACTGGCCAGTTATGCCCTAATATTGAACCTAGTCCTCCAATCATAAGCCCAATGCTGTCATATAATTCTGCTGTGTCTGACAATATTATATTTCCAATTACACATGCCAAAATACCTTTTAAAATATCCCCTACTATAACAAGCATTGCTGGAAATTTTCCAAGAGTCCTTAAAGTATTTGTCATACCAGCATTTCCACTCCCATGCTGTCTTACATCAACTTTATAAAACTTACCTATAACTAAAGATGTATTTATACTTCCTAGCAAATAACCTGCTAATAAAGCTAAAATAACTCTTATAACCATAAAATTATCCCTCACCCTTTTGCCTTAATTTGAATCTTATAGGGGTTCCTTCAAACCCAAAACTTTTTCTAAGTTGATTTTCTAAATATCTTTGATAGGAGTAGTGCATAAGCTCTATCTTGTTTACAAAAAGAATAAATGTTGGAGGCTTTACAGAAGCTTGAGTCATGTAATATACTTTAAGCCTCCTGCCTTTATCTGTAGGAGGTTGTACCATTGCAACAGCCTCATTTAAAAGATCGTTTAAAACTCCTGTAGATATTCTCAGTGTTGCTTGGTTAGAAACGTATTCAATTAGATCATATAATTTATTAATTCTCATACCAGTTTTTGCTGATATAAACAAAACGGGTGCATATGGCATAAAACCTAGCTTATTACGAATTTTATCGGTGTATTCTTCTAAAGTACCAGTTTCTTTTTCAATCAAATCCCATTTGTTAATTACAATTATTGATGCTTTACCCTGATCATGGGCATAACCTGCTATCTTTGTATCTTGTTCTGTAACTCCTTCCTGGGCATCTATCATAATAACACAGACATCTGACCTTTCTACAGCAGTCCAGGATCTCATAGTGCTATATTTTTCTATATTTTCACGTATTTTGCTTTTTCTTCTTATTCCCGCAGTATCAATAAACATAAATTTACCCTTCTCATTTTCCACATATGCATCTATAGCATCTCTTGTTGTTCCTGGAACATCACTTACAATAACTCTATCTTCTCCTATTATTTTATTTAGAAGAGATGATTTTCCCACATTAGGTTTTCCAATTATAGCAACTTTAATAGTGTCATCATCAACATCTTCCTCTTTCTCTTCAGGAAAATTCTTATACATTTCATCTAATAAATCTCCCATACCTAAACCATGAATTGAAGATATGGTCATAAATTCACCAAGTCCTAAATTATAAAACTCATAAACTCCTGGTGGAGGTTCTCCCACATTATCAACTTTGTTTACTGCTAAAATCACAGGCTTCTTTGTTTTCCTTAGCATAGATGCAACTTCCATGTCTGAAGGGGTAACACCATCTTTAAAATCAACTAAAAATACAATCACATCAGCAGTTTCAATAGCTATTTCCGCCTGATTTCTCATCTGCTGCATTATCTTGTCCTGTGTATAAGGCTCTATACCACCAGTATCAATGAGGGTAAACTTTCTGTCTCTCCACTCCACCTCTGTATATATCCTATCTCGCGTAACCCCTGGAGTATCTTCAACTATGGAAATTCTTTTTCCTGCTAAATAATTAAAAAAAGTAGATTTCCCCACATTTGGCCTTCCAATAATTGCAACAATAGGTTTTGCCAACTTCCTTACCTCCCTCAAATAACACACTATGCTATAATAAATCCTGTTATAGTTACATTTTCTCCAAAAAAATCTTTTTTATTTTATAATACTAAGAAAAAAGCAGCAGTTTTGTCTGCTGCTTTCTTTCTATTCAACGCTTATTACCTCAATTGATTTCTTTTCACCTTTATGCTTTACTGTATAGCGTCCACACTCTTTACATACTCTGTGAAGTAATTTTAATTCGTGGCAATGTGGGCATTCTACTAAATTAGGTGCTGATAATTTCCAATTTGATCTTCTCTTTCCTGTTCTAGCTTTAGACCATTTGCGCTTTTGAACTGCCATTTATTACACCTCCTCATAATCATACAATAGGCACTTGTACATAAAATTAATTGTTTTCTTGATTTTTAAAATATCCTTTTAAAACTTCCAAACGGGAATCTATTTCTTCACCTTTACAATCACAAGTTTCTTCATTAAGGTTAACTCCACAATAATAACAAAGTCCTTTGCACCCTTCACTACATACTTGCTTTGCTGGAAGGTTTAATATTATATTGTCCTTAAAAACTTTTTCAAGCTCAACATACTTACCTTTATATGTATAAGCTTCCTCTTCACTTTTTCCCTCTTCAAAAAAATCTTCCTCAATGTCTGCGTTTATTTCAGTTTCTACATCATCTAAACACCTTGAACACTTTGATTTATACAAAGTATTTAATTTACCTTTAAGCTTTATAACCCCGCCATTATTTGAAATACTGCCTTTAAATTTAACAGGTGATTCAAAACTTAAATCATCTAAGATGGTGTTTAATCCCTCCATTAATTGATTTATTTCAATTGGCAAATGGGCACCATCAGTTTTTAATATACTGCTTATATCAAATTTCATAGCTTCACCTCATAAACCGACAGAAAATATTATACTAACAAATACATCCCGTGTCAAGAATTAAAAAATTAAAAAAGCTCTAATTAAGAACAACAACCTTCCTCCAATGTAAAAAAAATTCTCTACTTTTGCAAAATGTCCATTAAAAGTTTTAATCTAGGCTCAACAGTTCCTGGGATGTATTCATGGCCAAAATATTTAAATATACAAATATCTTTTTCACAATTAAGATGGTTATATGCTGCAAACACTGTAGAAGGAGGTGTTATTTCATCAACTAACCCTATGCACACCCATGTATGACATTTAATCCACGGTGCCAAATTCATTACATCAAAATATGTCAAAGTCTTCATGGCTTTTTCCTCTATTTCAGGAGCGCTGTTTCTTCTAAAGTATTCTGGTATTT
>DUVG01000026.1 GCA_012841175.1 Clostridium sp. | reverse complement strand
TGATACATATTCTGGAGGCATGAAGAGGAGGCTTAACATAGCCATAGGACTTCTTCATAATCCTTTATTAATTATTATGGACGAGCCATTGGTTGGTGTTGATATTATTTCTAAAAGAAAAATAATGGATAAGATGCTAAAACTAAAATCAGAAGGACGAGCTATTGTTTTTTCAAGCCATAGTACAGATGAAGTTGAAAAGTTGTGTGATCGCATTGTGCTTTTAGAAAATGGACTGGTAAAAGCCTACGGCAGATTAGATGATATATTAAAGGAGTATAAAAAACATTCTTTAGAAGATATTTTTATTACAGAAGAGAAGTAAAATAATGATACTAAAAAAGCAATATAAAATGGATAGTATTTCAAAAAAACTGTTATATATAAAGAGCGGTGTTGTTATATGAAAACTAAAACTTTTATTAATATTTTGTTTAATGATGTGAAATTAGTATTGTCTGACTGGAAAATGCTTATTATAATTTTTGCAATGCCTATTTTATTGATACTGTATTTTTCATATGCAATTTATCCAATTTTAAATGAAAATACTGTTGTACAGCCTATTTCAGTAGCTGTTGTAGATAAAGATGATACTATAGAGTCAAGAATATTAATAAGTCAGCTTGAAGAAGTTGAACTTATTGGCAAAACACACAAGGTATCAGAAGAGGAGGCTATATCTTTAATTGATGAAAACAAAATTGCAGCAGCAATTATAGTTCCTGAAGGATTTGTTTCTAGCGTTGTTTCTGGGGAAAACAAAAGTATTTCCATTTTAGGAAATGCAAAAAAAGAAGAGCAGGCTATAATTATAAAAACTCTTATAACTGGTGCATCAAATATTGTTTCATCAGGTCAGGCGGTATTGTATTCATATTATAAATTTGTAAATGAAACGGGGGGAATAGCAAGGGATGAATTAAATAGAGAGTTTGATGCCCTTTCACAAGATATAATAATGAAGTCCCTAGATAGAAATAATGTTGTTTCAGAAATTAAAACATATCCAGAAGATAATTTGACAGCTACAGAATATTATACTGCTTCTCTTTTAGCACTTTTCTTACTTTTTTCAGCTGTACCTATATCAAGGTTTCTTTTAATGGAAAGAATATCGGGTATAAGGTCTAGGCTTGCAACAACTAATGTAGGAGTGGGTATGATATTAGCCTCAAAACTTATTGTATCTTTGCTTGTATCTGTATTTCAAATGAGTTTAATATTTTTTATAACTTCAAAAATTTTTAAAAACTATTGGGGAGCAGGCTTTTTTATAACTTTTGCTGTTTTTCTTTCAGGGGTTTTTGCTGTTTCATGCTGGTCTTTGTTTGTTTCGGTTATATCTAGTAATCAGCGACAATTTGAGATTATAAGCAGTATGGGAATTTTGCTTATGGCTTTAATAGGGGGAAGCATTTATCCTATTGCAAAAATGCCAGGTAAAATAAGAGTTTTAAGTGGATTAACAATAAATAGATGGATTCAGGAAGGATTTATGAAAGTATTTTCAGGTAACAGGTATCCTGATGCATATCAAGAGATAACATCTTTGGTGATAATTGGAGTTGTTTTTTTAATATTTTCAGCTGTAAGTTATAAACTTAAGAAGGTAGGGTAGTATATGAGACAATTTTTTCTATGTGTATTTATGTATATGAAATTGATATTTAAAAATATATATTTTACTTGTATAGCAATAATTTTTCCTGTATTAATAGGGGGAATCTATGGCTATACAGCAAATAATGTAGATAGTTCACTTATAAGAACTGCTTTTGTAGACAATGATAGTACTCAGTTATCTCTAGAACTATTTGAGAGAATTAAAAGAAGGGAAGGATTAGAGATTGTTGAGACATCTTTTGAAGAGGGAAAAATAATGTTAGAGGCTGGGAAGGTAGAGGCTATATTTGTACTAAAAGAAGGATTTGAAGAAGACCTGTATAATTTGGACACAAGTCCTTCAGTTGAGATTTTTACATTGCCATCATCATTTTCAGGAGCTTTTTTGTCAGAGATTATATCTTCTGAAATATCAGTTATAAATTCAAGATTATTATCAAATGCACTTATAACAGAAAAGTTTGAGGAATTAAATTTTGAAAAGAAGGGATTGGCAGAAAGAATAAATGACTACTATATTAAACTTACTGAAGAAAGTCCATTGATGCAGGTTGAGTATGAGATTATAAATGCTTCTGATACTTTTTTGGAATCAGAAAAGTTAGTTGATTCACAAAAATATATGGTATATGGTGGACTTCTTATGTTTATAATGTTTTTTCTAATGTTTGGAAGCGGGTGGATAATTGAAGAGAGAGAAAACAGAACTTTAGGAAGACTTAAAACTGTAAAAAGGGGTTTTGGTATTTCCTTTTGGGCAAGGTTTTTTTGTCTTGTTATTTCGGGCATATTTCAAGCAGCTATTTTTGTATTGATAACTGCTATTTTTGGGACCATTGTATTTAAAGAAATCAGTATATTTATTGCACTATTCATATTTATTGTTACTACTTCATCAATGACAATATTTTTTGCATCTATATTCAAAACATCCACCCAGCTTAATGCTTTTACTCCTGTTTTTGTGTTGCTTACAAGTTTTGCAGGAAGCTGCTTTGTAGATATATCCCTTTTATCAAAGACATTTGAGAGGGTGTCACTTTTTACTCCCCAGGGGCTAACCTTAAAAGCTTTAAATGAAATATTCATAGACAGAAATAGCTTAGAATGGTTTTTGTACTCTGGAATTCTTATACCCTTATCTATACTTTTACTTTCTATTTCTTATCCAAGGTTAAAGGCACTATCAAAATAAGTTAAATTAAAAAGAACCAGCTTTTTTAGGCCAGTTCTTTTTATATTATATTTTAAAGTCTTATTAAAATTGTTGAAATAGATTTATAAGTTCTAGATTATTTTCTACAAACTTTTTAATAGATGTTTCTATCTGGGTTTTCAGTTGTGATATTTCTTCTTCACTTGCATTGGTAATATCAATGGAATTTTCAGAATCAAATGAAGGAAAATCAAAGGTTACATCAAGAGTATTTTTAGTTTTGCTATTAAAGTCTAGTCCAATAGATGTTTCTCCTGAGAGAATATTCGCTGGGATATCTAGATTAAGGCTAAAATCTATATCATTTCCAAACTGTTTTTCCTTTGCATTTTCCCACTTATTCACTGTTAGGTTGCCATTAGCATCTATTGAAAACATCATAGGAACACCAACGCTAACGTCATAATCATGTGAAGTTTCTTTTGAATTTGATTTAGAGTCGGATGTAATGTTGTAGTCAGAATTTAGTTTAAATACCTTTGTTGAAAAACCTCCTGATCCAACAGCGACGCTAAAGTCCTTTTTACCTGATTCAGTTTCTTTATCAAGGTTTCCATCTAAGTTATATTCAAAAATTATTTCACTTATGGTGTTGCTTATATTGCTGTTATCATCGTAGTTTAGTTTTATCTCCAAATCTTTAATATTTCTATTTTTGTAATCTGCTACACCTGAAAAGTTAACACTTAAACCAACTGTTTCATCAGAGTCAGCAGTTTTAATCTTTGCATTAATTGTTCTACCTACTATTTCCTTTTTATTTGTAAATACGCTCATGGTGATACCTTCAGGAAGCACTAAGTTTTCAAAAGATTTTTCTAATCCAGTTTTTATTTCATTTATTCCTTCTTTAAATTTTTCTTTTGAAAATTCAGCCTTATTTTTTTCAATGTCGCCTAAATTATCAGAAAAGTTAGAACTTTTAAGAAGTTCATAAATGTTATCAATATTTTCTTTAATTAATTCATAAATTCCATCATTTTCAGCAGTTGCGTCAACTAGATTTATTATTACACGCTGTAAATCTTCTTTTTCAAACTTAATTGTTAGTTTGTTGCATTTTAAATCAAATTCCCCAACTTTAAATTGAACATTTTTCTCCATGGAAACCTGTTCTTTGTCAATTGAATTTTTTAGTACTTTGCTATAATCTTTCTTAATGTTTTCTAATTTCTTTTCCTCAAAGGACAATGATTGTAATATGTCTTTAGGAGTTATTACACTAGAAGCAGAGGAAAATTTATTAATCCACTCTGGAAGGTCTAAATTTTCTACAGCATTTCCAGCTTGACTTAAATCTGCAACAAGGTATTTATCAAAAAGTACAGGAACTGAAAGAGCTAAAACGTCATTTTCAAAAGCTGCTAAAAAATCAAAAAACTTAGTATTGTTAACTAAAATATCTACATCCATAAGTTGTTGGTTTTTGTTAGGGTCTGACTTTTGATTCACCACAACCTTTGAATTCTTTAAAACACTTGTAATTGAAGACAAATCTAGACTTTGACCTAATAAAGGCAGATTTAAACTTAAACTGTCTAGATCTACGTTCAAAGAGTATTCCCTTTCAGTTTCATGGGCGTGTTCAGATAATTTTATAATATTACCAACAAAAGTTCCGTCATCTTTTAAGTTTTCAATTTTTTCTTGGATGTTTTTTCCCTCAGTACTTAAATAAATTTGCTTTGGAGATTTAAAAGCATTAGATGTAAAAGCTAAGACAGTTAATGTAGCTGCAATTATCATCACTATAATGCTTGTAAAAAGGATAACTTTTTTTGAGCCTGACTTTTTTAAATTTGTGTCATTCATGTCAAAATTGTAATTGTTATTTTCTTCTAAGCTAGAATTGTCATATAATACTTCAGTCGATTCACCACAGTTTGGGCACATAGTTTGATTATTGTCTAATTCATTACCACATTTCTCACAAAACATAAGATTCCTCCATTACGATTTTATTATAATTCATTACATATAATCTGATTGCTAAGACTATAAAATGTCTTTATTGCAATTCTCATGAATTTAAATTATATTAAAATTATAACATCATGTCAATATAAAAATGTAATATTCTGTTGGCATAAAAAACATAAAATACACTTTTAAAACTTGTAATTTTCTTTATTGGAGTAAACGATATAAAAAATTTTGTATATGTCTTTTATAATTTATGATAAAATAGTAAAATAGTATTGAACGTTTTTTATAGGATAACGATTTGAAAGGAGAAAATATATGAAAAACGCAGAATTTAAAGATTTACTTTTATTTATCACAGGTCCAACTTATATAAGACCAGAAATACGAGAAGCAGGTACTTATTGCGAATTTGGACATCGTGATAAAGTGGCAAAGGTTAAAGTTGAATCAATTTTAAAAAACTTAAGAAAAATAGCGGGGGTTAATGATGATTATGAAGTGTGCCTGATTTCTGGTAGTGGTACATTTGCTATGGAATCGTCTATTCGTTCATTAGCAGGGGATAACGAAAATATTCTTAATGTGTCAGTAGGTGCTTTTGGGGATCTTTATAACAAAATAACTGTTGCTAATAAAAAGAACGTTGATTTGTTAAAATTTAAACCAGGAAAAGCGATTGACTTGGATGTACTGGAAGAAAAGCTTAAATCTAAAAAATATGATGTTGTAACATTTACTCACAATGAAACTTCAACAGGTGTCATAAATGACATGGTAAAAGTATGTAAACTTATACAAAAGTATGGTGCAATGGCACTTGTAGATGGTGTTAGTATTTTTGGAGGAATGAAAATTCCTTTTGAAGAAGCAAAACCATCTATTTATGTAACCAGTACACAAAAGTGCTTAGGATTGCCAGCTGGTTTTGGAGTTATTTTTGTGCATAAAGATGCATTAGAAAAGGCTAAAACTGTTGAAAACAGAGGATATGTGACAGACCTTGTATCTATAGCAGAAAGTGCTCAAAAATCACAGACTGTAACCACTCCAAACTGTACATTAATCAATCAGATGGAAGAACAACTTAAGTATATAGTAGAAGAAGAAGGAATTGATAATAGATTTAAGCGCCATGAAGAAATGCAAAAGATGGTATCTGATTGGGTAGAAAATTCACTAAGTGATGATTTTAAATTCTTCTCACAAGAAGGCTATTATTCACCAGTAGTTTCGGCTATAGAAATTCCTAAATATGTTGACAGAATGGCAATTAAAGAAAACTTAAGAGAAAAAGGTTACTTATTTGACCCTGGTTATGGTGGATTAAACAAAAAACTAGAGGAAAGTGGAGAAAATCTAAATATTAGAATTGGTCATATGGGAGATATAACTCCTGAAATGCTTAGCAAATATCTTAAAGAATTAGAAATTGAATTAAAAAAGTTTAAACCATAAGCTAAAAGCTTATTTAAGGGAAGTTGTTTAGAGGCTTTAAAAAGGGAGCTGTTGCACTAAAAAATTAGTGCACAGCTTCTTTATGTTACTTTTTAACATCTCTTATCATTCCAGCTGCATAACCCATAGGGCACACTTTGCACCAGCTTCTAGGCAAGGAGATTATTCCAAATATAAGCCCCACAAGGAAAGAACGCAACATCATTTTTAAAACTGCACTTCCTATGTTCTCATATCCCCAGCCTGCCTGATACAGCAAAACACCAAAATTGGTAAACATCAATATAAGTAGCAAAGTTTTAAACCATTTTGTGTTCATAAATTTAGGCAAAGATTTTTTAAATGATATAAAGGGCAAGAATTTACCAAAGAAAGACCCTCTAGGACAGTAGTGGGAACAGTGTCTTTTTCCTTTTCCAGCAACGGCAAATGCAATAGGGGATGCCATACATATAAATCCTGCTAAAGCAAAACGTATATCTATAAAGGATAGCAGAAAAAACAGGATCAAAAATACCCAGCTCCATGACATTATTGATGCGGATTTTTTATTTTTTGTATTGATTTTTGCACTTATTGTATTCATAATCTACCTCCCAGTATTACAATATCTATATATTATAATATTAGCATATACCAATTTTGGTGTCAACTGTTTTGATTATATAATATGCTTAGATTGAAGGAATATAAATAGAAGATAATCAATTTCATTTGAAAGCCGTTAAAAAAATGTCAGAAGTAAGTAAATTAATCTTTAAAGAGAATGAAAAAAATGATAATATAATAGTATAGTATATATTAGAAGTGTTTTTAGTAATGATTTTGAAGGGACAAGCCCTTGTACAAATAAATTGAGTTATTTATGTTTTGTTAAGGAGGTACTTACCGGAAATTATTTAGAAAATCCCTAGATGAATTTAAAATAATTATAGGTGAGAATTTAAGTTGGAATTGAAAAAAAGTTTGTGGGGGAGAAAGGTTTTATCTAGCCCCACAAACCACAAACTATGTAGCTGATTGATGGTTGTAATTTCTAAAGTTTATTCGTTAGCAAAACCACCTGCACCAAATCCACCACAACCAAACAGTGGCAGTAATATGATGATAAGAATTATTATAAAAAATATTGCTAATGGTCCAGCAAAAAATCCACCTGAACCTGCTGCAGCAACAGCTCCTGCTCTTTCATCGTAAGACATTAATGACAGCTCCTTTCAAGTAACTTATAGGTTTTAACAGTATATAGTATTAAAGAGTGCTATAAAATGTTACAATTATTAAGCTATATTTTATAAAAAATTAAAAAAGACAGATATGACTTACTATGAAAATTGTTATTAAAAACCTGTTGGTTTTCAAGCATTTTATATTTCAACATGTTTTAATTAAGGAGGTGAGAAGGTTAATTTTGAAAACCAATAATAATTTATAAATAAAAGCTAAGTAAGCTTTTAGGTTTGTTTTATGTATTTAAAACAGTAAGAAACTTTTTAAAGGGGAGAGTGAATTTTAAATGGTAAAAAAATTCAGTAAACAAGCAAAAATACATGTTTTTCTTTTGATTTTTTGCTTGTTAAGTACTCTAATGACCTCACCACTTACGGTATACTCTATTCCTGTTGACCCAGAGTATAATTTTGCAGCAGGACTGCAAATGGTTTTATACTTTTTTAATTCAAACATGTGTGGTCCAGTATCAGGGGATAGATTGCCTTGGAGAGGGCATTGTCACATGGAAGATGCAGAAGTGCCATTAATTCCTATGACAGAAGATTATTGGGGCACAAATATGTCTCAGGAGTTTATTGACAAATATAGAGACATTTTAGACCCTGATGGAGATGGTACCATTGATTTAAGTGGTGGATATCACGATGCAGGGGACCATGTTAAGTTTGGATTGCCAGGAACATTTGCAGGCTCTACAGTAGGATGGGGATTTTATGAATTCAGAGATGCATTTGAAGCTACAGGTACAGCTGAACATGCAAAGGAAGTATTAAGGTGGTTTAACGATTATTATCTTAAAGTTACCTACAAAGATGACAATGGAGATGTAATAGCTTATTGTTATCAAGTGGGAGAAGGTAATATAGACCATAACTTCTGGAATCCTCCAGAACTACAACATTCTGAGGTTCTATTGGATTTTTCAAGACCAGCATATTTTGCTACAGCTGAGACACCAGCTAGTGACCAAGCGGCAGGTGCTGCAGCTTCCCTTACAATAAACTATCTTAACTTTAAAGATGAAGATCCAGAGTATGCAGAGGAGTGTTTAGAAACTGCAATAGCACTGTATGATTTTGCAGTGGAAAATAGAGGAATTGGATATGATGGAGGTTTTTACACTTCATCTTATGATTATGATGAATTGGCTTGGGCTGCTGTATGGCTACATATTGCAACAGGTGAATGGGATTATATTGACGATATAATTAAAACAGATGATGAAGGTTTTTACACTGGGTATTTCCAGAGAATTATTGCACATCCAGGGGATAGATGGCAAAACATATGGGTACATTGTTGGGACACAGTTTGGGGTGGAGTTTTTGCAAAACTTGCTCCTGTAACAAACACTGATAGAGAGTGGTATATTTTTAGATGGAATCTTGAATATTGGTCAGGAATACCACATGAAGATCCTTCAGATACTACTTTCTTGGCTCAAAGTCCATCAGGTTATAGTGTGGTTAACGCTTATGGTTCTGCAAGATATAATACAGCAGCACAGCTTTGTGCTCTTACTTATTCAAAAGAGACTGGTGATATGCGATTTGCAGAATGGGCAAAAAATCAAATGGAATACATAATGGGAAATAACCCATTAGAAAGAAGCTACATTGTAGGATATGGTGAAAATCATGCAGAACATCCTCACCACCGCGCTGCACATGGATCTAGGACATATAGTATGCTTGATCCTGAACAGCATCGTTTCACCCTTTGGGGAGCTTTGGTAGGAGGTCCTGACTTAGATGACTTCCATGTGGATGAAACTACAGACTATGTATACAATGAGGTGGCTGTGGACTTTAATGCTGCAGTTGTAGGTGCATTGGCAGGATTATATGAATATTATGGTGAAGGGCATTATCCTTTAGAAGACTTTCCACCTGAGCCAGATCCAGTTGTAGAATTCTATTCAGAGGCAAAGCTAGAGCAGGAAAACAAAGAAAGAACACAGGTAACATTAAAATTAAACAACTACTCTGCTTATCCTCCAAGATTTGAAACAGAATTTAAAATGAGATATTATTTTAATATTTCTGAGTTAATTGCCGCAGGTCAGTCTATAGATGATATTAGAATAGAAGTATATTATGATGAAAACGAAGCCGGTTATGATGGAGCTGCTGAATATAAGGGACCATTTAAACATGATGATGCAGGCACATATTATGTAGAAATTGACTGGACTGGTCGCATTATATATGGTAAGCGTGAAGTACAATTTGCAATAATATCATCTCAAGATTCAAACTACAATAGTAACTGGGATCCAACAAATGACTATAGTAGAGATGGATTAAATGATGATGACTTTATTATCACAGAAAAAGTTCCACTTTATATAGGGGATGAGTTGGTATATGGTGAAGAGCCTGAGCCAGTTGTAGTTGATCCAACGCCAACACCAGATCCAGATGGACCAGACCCTACACCAGTAGACTCTTATTCTTTAGAAGTTCTATACAAAAGTGGTTTAACTATAAGTGAAACTAATGATATTAGAGCAGCAGTAAATATAAAGAATACAGGAAAAACACCTATCAATCTTTCAGATCTTGTGGTGCGTTATTGGTATACAAGAGATGGAGACCAGGAACAAAGCTTTTCATCACCTTATGCTCATGTTGGAAGCAGCAATGTAATAGGTGTTGTAAAAGAAATTGATGAACCTGTAGAACTTGCGGATACCTATTTAGAAATAAGATTTACAGAAGATGCAGGTGTACTAGGTGCTAATTCACAAACAGGCGAGATACAATTTAGCATAGAAAAAGTGGATTATGAAAAATATGACCAGTCAAATGACTATTCATATTTAGAAGCAAAAGAATTTACTGCAAACTCAAATATCACAGTATATGTAAAATCTAAATTAATATACGGTGATGAACCTGTTGAAATTTCAGGTGGAGACATACTTTATGGTGATTTAAACGGTGATGGTAGAATAAACTCAGTTGATGCAGCATTACTTTCTAGATATGTACTAGAAATTACAGATAAGTTCACAGCACCTTTAGAAAGTGCGGATTTAAACGGTGATGGTAAAATAAACTCTGTTGATGCAGTGTTACTAAACAGATATGTATTAGAAATAATATCTTCATTTCCTGTAAGTAAGTAATTTAAGTAAATCAGAGCTGCTGTACTAAAATATTAGTGCAGCAGTTTTTTTTTGGACTCCAAATATTACATGTTATTAAAATGGATTAAAAATGACAATTAGTGCAATAATAAACTTAAAATCGGAGGTTGATTAAATTGACTGTTGCTTCACAAGTTAAAGAAACTTTAGCAAGTTTAAAAGGCATTCAAGGAACTTTGGGAATATATTCAATAAAATCACAAGATGAAGAAACAAAAAACCTTTTTAATGGAGCACTAAGCACTGTAGAGGATATAGTAAAAGATATGGAAAAAAGGCTTCAAACTTTAGAATTTGAAGAACCCCAATATAGAGGAAATTAATAGGTGATATTATGCAGGAATGGATTGAAATTCTATTAAGAACTTTGTCACTATTTATTTTAGTTTTATTTTCAGCTAGAATTTTAGGCAAAAAAAACATGGCAAGTGTAACTCCCTTTACTTTTATGAGTTATATAGTTATTGCAGTTATATCTGCTTTAATATCAACAAAAGTTATTAAAAACCTTGCCTTTGGTTTTATTGCTTTAGGAGGGTGGGTTATACTGCCTATTGCAATAGATTATCTTTCAATAAAAAGTAAATGGATTCATGATGTTGTAAATGGAAAAGGAACAGTAATTATAAAAAATGGAAAAATCATGGAAGAGAATTTACTTAAAGCAAGAATAACAGGAGAAGAACTTTTAAGAGATTTAAGAAGAAAAAATGTTTTTAACTTAGCTGATGTGGAATTTGCACTTATGGAATCAAATGGTGAAATAAATGTACTTATGAAAAGTGATAAAAAGCCTTTAACTCCTCATGACATTGGTAAAAAAGTTGCCCCTAAATCAGAACCACAAACGGTGATATTAGATGGAACTCCTTTAAACGGTCCTTTGACATCTTTAGGGCTTAATCAAAATTGGTTAAAAACTCAGCTGGATAAAATGGGAGTATCTATTGATAATGTTTTTATAGGGCAGGTGGATTCATCTGGGGATTTATACGTTGATCTTTTTGACGATATGATAAATACACCACAGCCAAAAGTTAAGGAAATGTTGTATGCAGATATAGAAAAATGTCACGCTGATTTTATGAAATATGCACTTGAAACCAAAAATGAGGATGCTAAAAATATGTATCAAAAAAATGAACAAAAATTAAAAGAGTTAAAGGAAAAACTAGAACCTTATTTATTAAAATAAAAAATAAATTTCTGATAAAGACATTTACCTAAGGTGAAGGTTTAAATATATATTTAGAAGGTGGATAATATGTCAAATAAAAAGAAGAAAAAGCTTACTCCAACTCAGCAGGAATATCAACAATTGGCTAAGTCTAAAGAGCCTAAACGCCCTATAATAAAAAACACGGTCAAAGCATTTTTGGTTGGAGGATTTATATGCACAATTGGACAGGTAATTAAGATGGTATTTATGAACTATTTTGGATTTACCGAAGAAACTGCATCTAATCCTACTGTGGCAGTACTGATTTTTACTTCAGCACTTATTACATCTTTGGGCTTTTATGACCATATTGCTCAGTGGGCAGGGGCAGGGACTGCAGTGCCTGTTACTGGGTTTGCCAATACTGTTACTTCAGCTGCTTTAGAGCATAGAACTGAAGGATTTGTGTTAGGAGTAGGGGGTAATATGTTTAAAATTGCAGGGCCGGTTATTGTATTTGGTGTTTTTTCAGCCTTTGTTGTGGCCATTATTAAACTGACAATTGAAGCATTAGGAGGGATGTAATTGTTGCAGGGTCGTCAAACATGGATTTTTGAGTCTAAACCTGTTATTATAGGGAATGCAGCTGTTGGAGGACCTTTTGAATCAAACTGTGCCTTAGCTGATGACTTTGATATGTTTACTGAAGATTTATGGCTTGGACAAGATAGTTATGAAAAGGCAGAAAGAAAGTTATTGGAACATGCTTGTGAGATAGCCATAAAAAAGGCTGGAATCAAAAAAGAAGATGTTCAATTTTTTTTTAGTGGAGATTTAATAAATCAGATAATATCAAGTAGTTTTGCTGCACGCACATTAGGGATTCCCTACTTAGGTATTTATGGTGCCTGCTCAAGTTCTATGGAAGGGTTGGCTCTAGCCTCTCTTTTGGTGGATACTAAATTTGCAAAAAACGCTCTAGCGGCTACCTCTAGCCATAATGCAGCATGTGAAAAACAGTATAGATATCCTACAGAGTATGGAGCACAAAAACCCCCTACTGCACAGTGGACAGTTACAGGTGCTGGGGCAGCTATAGTTGCACAGGAAGGAGAAGGCCCAAGAGTTGTATGTGCCACTATTGGGCGTGTTGTGGATATGGGCCTTTCTGATCCATTTAATATGGGAGCAGCCATGGCACCAGCAGCAGTGGATACAATTACAGCCCATGTAAGGGACTTAAATATTGATTTGTCCTATTATGATGTTATTGCCACAGGAGATTTAGGAAGGGTAGGACATGACCTTGCTGTAGAATTATTAAAAAAACATGGTATTAATTTTCCAGAAGAAAAGTTCACCGACTGTGGCATGATTATATATAAGGATGAACAGTCTGTTTTTTCAGGGGGAAGTGGATGTGGATGTGCAGCAGTGACTACCTATGGACATTTTATAAATAAAATGAAAAAAGGTGAACTTAAAAAAATACTGGTGGTTGCAACAGGTGCATTATTGTCACCTATGTCATATCAACAAAAAGAATCAATTCCATGCGTTGCCCATGCGGTATCTATAGAAATGTAAAAGGAGGTTTTTGAAAATGCAGAGTATTATTTGGGCGTTTCTAATTGGAGGGCTTATTTGTGCAATTGGACAAGTTCTAATGGACGGCTTTAAACTTACTCCTGCACATACTATGTGTATCTTTGTTGTTTTAGGAGCAATTTTAGGCGGTTTAGGACTTTATGAGCCTCTTGTTAAATTTGCAGGAGCTGGAGCTTCAGTTCCAATAAGTAGTTTTGGATATTCTTTGGTAAGAGGTGCTCTTTCAGAGGCTGAAAATACAGGAATTGTAGGAGTACTTACAGGTATTTTTGAAGTTACCAGTGCAGGTATTTCATCTGCAATAATTTTTGGGTTTATGAGTTCTCTAATTTTTAGACCTAAAGGATGATTACTTAAAAAAAGAGGGGAGGTGATTAGATGACGGTAGAAACCCAAATGCAACAGGCTATAACAGGTATTCAAAGTGCTGCTGCAACTATGAAAACCTTTGCCCTTGAAACACAGGATGAACAAGCTAAGCAGACATTTTTGCAAATAGCAAACAATCTTGATGATGCACTTATACAATTAAAGGGAAGACAGCAATATATCCAGGAGCAGGAACCACAATACAGACAGCAATAATAATTAAATAAATGTGATGCAAATCTTACAATAAATAATTTGCATCACAATTTAATTATATTTTAAAATTTAAAATAATGAGTAATTAACTTCGTGGATTTATAGTACGCATTAACTGTTCAAAGATATTATTTAATTCTTCTACAGGTTTGTTTTCTCTAATGTTGTTTGTTAGTTCTTTGATTTTTGTCATTGCACTGTCAGAATGACTTATTTCAACTTTAGTTATTGACTTGTCCGCATTTTTAACTTTTTCTTCTATCATGCTGTCTATATTATCTTCAGTATTTTTAGTGTTTTTTAGAGTATAGACAACAACAGCGGTATTTCCATTTACAATTGCATTGATTTCGTCAATACCCTCAATTTTGTTAAGTTGGTTAACTATTTTGTCTGCTCTTTCTTTGTCAAAACTTGCTTCTTGCATAGGCGTTTGATCGTCTAACCCAGTTACATTTCTACCATCATTAGCTTGTGGTGTTTTTTCCTCGCTACGAAGACTATTATTAGGAAGACTATCATTTAAAAGGTTTCTATTTCCAGGTCTAGGGGTTGTTCCCATGTTTTCGCCTGGTACACCTGGTACATCTCTTTCTGGGAACAATTCAGTTTGGTTTTGTTGGTTTTTATCTGGTTGTGCGCATCCTACAAATGTAATAGCTAGTGCGCATGCTACTAAAAACACTGCTAAAGATACTTTAAAAAATTTATTTTTCATATTATAAACACCTCCAAAATTATTCTTCTCAATTTATATTATTTTATATTGGAAAAATGTAGATTTAATAATTTCCATTGAATTTTAAAAAAAATTAACAATTTAATAGATATTTGTTTTAATATATTAATAGGGTGGTATATTATCAATTATAAATAATTAGTACAGGAGGAATAATATGAAGTGTAAAGATTTAAAAGTGGTAAACTTAAATATTACAGAGGACAATTATGAATACAAAGCTTTATTTAGGTTGTGCACAGACGATAAATGTCTAGACATAGACTTAGCAGAAATTTCAGAGAAAAAGCTTTTAGAAGAAATAAAAAGTACATTTTCCCTTGAAGAAACTACAGATGAAATTAAAGATATAATTATGGAAAAAGTAATGGAAGCGTCTAAAGTAGAATCTCGTAATGTTCAAGGTGAAGACTGTTGTAAAACTGATGTTGATGAAAAAACCTCCAGAGATATTGATTCACTAAGCAGGTCATAATAAAGTTTAGATAAGCCATAGCTGTTATTACAGCGAAAACACTCCCTGCTTGCAGCTATTGCTATGATATGTTATAATCGTGTAAAATAAAACAGCTGTGAGGAGATATTTATGTTGTTAAATGAATTAGCCTTTAATGTGAAAAAAGCATCTGTCAAGTTAGCTGCAGCAAGTACCCAGCTGAAAAACCAGGCATTAGCCCAAATTGCCAAGGCACTTATGGATAGAAAAGATGAAATAATAAAAGCTAATGCTGAGGATTTAAAAAGAAGTGAAGAAGAAAACTTGGCTGCACCACTTTTAAAAAGGTTAAAATTTGATGATGCAAAAATAAAAGATGTTGTTGATGGAATAAACAGCCTTATAAAATTAGAGGACCCTGTAGGAAAGACTGTGTTTTCTACAGAACTTGACCAAGGACTGGATTTATATAAAGTCACATGTCCAATTGGAGTTATAGGTGTAATTTTTGAATCAAGGCCAGATGCTCTTGTTCAAATTTCTACTTTGTGTTTAAAAAGCGGTAATGGGGTATTGTTAAAGGGTGGTTCTGAAGCAAGAAACACCAACCGTATTCTAGCAGATATTATCGCTGATGCCACAGAAAAAGCAGGAATTCCTTCAGGTTGGGTTTGTCTTTTAGAAACCAGGGAAGATGTTAAAGAAATGCTAAAGATGGATGAGTATATAGATCTTATCATTCCGCGTGGTTCAAATGAGTTTGTAAGATATATTATGGACAATTCAAGAATACCTGTTATGGGGCATGCAGATGGTATTTGCCACTGCTATATTGATGAACATGCCCAAATTGATATGGCGTTAAAAATTGTAGTGGATTCAAAAACCCAATACGTTGCAGTATGTAATGCAACTGAGACTTTATTAGTTCATAAAAATGTGGCATCTAAAGTATTGCCAGAGCTTAAAAAAGCTCTTGATGAGAAGAATGTAGATTTAGTTGGATGTCAAAAAACTCAAGAAATTATATCTGTTTTACCAGCTACTGACGATGATTGGAAGACTGAATATTTAGACTACAAGCTTTCTATAAAAATAGTAAATGATATTCAAGAAGCTATTGATCATATCAATAATTTTGGTTCAGGTCACACTGATAGTATTATTACTGATGATAAAGATGATGCAACTATGTTTATGACGTTAGTAGATTCAGGTAATGTATTTTGGAATTGTTCAACAAGGTTTAGTGATGGATTTAGATATGGATTTGGTGCTGAAGTAGGTATAAGTACTTCTAAAATCCATTCAAGAGGTCCTGTGGGACTAGACGGTCTTTTAATTTATAAATATAAGGTTATTGGACAGGGACATATTGTAGATGATTATGCAAAAAGGGTAAAGACTTTTAAGCATATTAAAAAAGATTCTGATTTTCCATTGTAATAATATAAGT
>DUVG01000264.1 GCA_012841175.1 Clostridium sp. | reverse complement strand
TCCCATCTACACTTGAAATATTGTTTTTTAAGCAAACTTCTTTCATGTTTTTAAAATTTGTATTTGCAAGTATAATATTAGCCTGTCCATCTGCATTTTTCAGTCTGCCTTTTGAAGTATTTATAGCAAATTCATCTTGATCTAACCCAATTAAAGTTCCCACACTATTAAGCCTTTTATATATCTGTAGGGAATGTCCTGCACCACCTAAAGTTCCATCTATGTAAATCCCATCAGGCTTAATATTAAGTTGCTCTATAACCTCTTCTAGTAACACAGGGCTATGATGAAAATTCATTAAACTAATCCTCTCAAAAATTCATTTTTTTAAATTCCTAACATGGACATTTTTTCAGCAATGCTTTCTGGGCTAATATTGTCATCTCCACAATAGTCTTCCCATTCAGATTTATCCCATATCTCAACTCTTGTAGATACCCCAATTATATATACATCTTTTTCCAATTTAGCATGCTGCCTTAAATTGTTAGGTATTAGTATTCTACCCTGTTTGTCCAATCCACATTCAGTAGCTCCTGCAAAGAAAAATCTCACAAAAGCTCTAACATCTTTGTCGGTGAAAGGAAGTGCCCTAAGCTTTGCTTCTAGTTCAGCCCATTCTTTTGCCGAATACGCAAACAAACAGTTATCAAGACCTTTAGTTAAAATAAAATTTTCTCCAAGTCCGTCTCTAAACTTAGACGGTATGATAACTCGGCCTTTTGTATCAACTGAATGTTGGTATTCACCATAAAACAACTATTTCACCTCACATCTTGTCACATTTCACCACTTCACTCCACTTCCCACCACTTATAATTTAATTTTAGTCTATAAACGCATAATAATCAAGAGGAAATTTTAAATTTTTTCTAAAAAAAATAAAAGATAGGACTTCTGTCCTACCTTTTATGAAAATATTTTCCAATATTTTCGTGTTTTTGTTTTTTAAAATTTTAAATTACTTTTCTGATTAGAACAGTTGCTTTTTAATAATTCATTATAATACTTAACAATGAGTAAATCTAATTTCACACTCATTTCATATATCTTTGCATAATCATCTCCACAATCGATCATGTCGTTTAACTTATCTTGCAACAGTCTAATCTCTCTCTGGGCCATTTTAACACCACCATTATCTTTTGTAAAAATTATTTGAAGTTTTTAAAACTTCAATATTATTCTATTTTTTGACAAACCTTTTGTTTTTCTGACTAAAATAATATTTTTTTATTAATTAATGGCTTGTTTTCTTTTTAATTATAGAAAATCACCATTAGTATGTCAATATTGATAAAAATTTGTAACACTGTTGTAACATTATCTGCTAACAACCTGGTATTTTTTACGTCTTATTATAAAAATTGTACTAAATACGACAACAAATGAAATTGCAAGTAATTGTGACACTCTAAAAGGCCCTATATAAAGACTATCTGTTCTTAAAGCTTCTATCCACAATCTCCCTGCCCCATAGAGAATCATGTAAAGAAAAAATAATTCTCCTTTTACTTTATATTTTTTTCTATACCACATAAGAAAGAAAAAAGCTGCAAAATTCCACAACGATTCATATAAAAAAGCAGGATGCACAGGTAAATTAGGATCCATACCTGGAATGTTAGATTGTTCTATTCTTTTTTGTATAATATCACTTGTCATTCCCCAGGGTAAATTTGTGTTGGTACCAAAAGCCTCATTGTTAGTAAAATTTCCCCATCTTCCAATCCCTTGGGCTAGTAGAAAATATGGACCTCCAAAATCTAATAGATTTAAAAAATCTACTTTTTTCACCCTACAGTATATGTAAGAAGAGACTAGTGCACCAATAAGGCCTCCATAAACCGCCAATCCACCTGTTCTAATATTAATTATCCTTAATATATCTCCTTCAAATTCATGCCAATTAAATATAACATAATAAAGCCTTGCCCCTATTATTCCTGAAGGTGCCCCCCATAGTACAATATCTAAAATTTGTTCTTGCTCTATTCCAAATCTTTCACGATTTCTCATTCCCAAAAAAACAGCCATAATAAATCCAAAAGAAATAATTATTCCATACCACAGAATTTCTATCCCAAATATTTCAAAAGCTACACTGTCAACTGGTATTTTAAAATCCCCTAAATTGGGAAATCTTACATAATTCATTTCGCCCTCCTATTAACTTTTTATTTATATTTCTTTGTATCTTTTTTATTTTTTAAACAGGTTTTATAACAGAAACAGCTAATCTTTCTTTGTTAAAATGTTCATCAAAGACTTTTTCCACATAGTCAAAAGATATTTTATCATATACATCTAAATAATCAAAAATATTTACTTCTTTAAAGTATACCGACATAAACATATGTGCTGTTCTATCAACAGAATTTAGCTGCTTTATAAATCTTCCTCTCATTGCCTTTTTAATTCGCTCATAATCTTCTTTATTAATGCCTTTTTCATGTAAATCTTTTATTCTATTAATAACTTTTTCCTTTACCAAAAGAGGATCTTTTGATTCTCCACCAAAAGAAGAAAAAGCATAATTTTCTTCAATACTGTAATCAAAATCAAAAGTGCTGTTAATAAGTCCTTCATTATAAAGCTCTGTATACAAATCTGAACTTCTTCCTAAAATAATTTCAAGAAGAATTTTCACTGCAATTTCTCTATTTAAACAATTAATGCCTTTAGTTTCAAAATTAATATCTTTAAAACCCATTTGAAATAGTGGCATTGAAACAGCAAGTTTTTGTTCTATATAAGGTTTGTTAATTGCTTCAGGTTCATCTGGGAAAATTCTTTCAATCTTAATATCTTTATCACCTTTGATAATATTTTCTTCCACCATCTCAAAAACCTTTTCAGGGTCCACATCTCCAACTACTATAATTACCATGTTTGAAGGGTGATAAAAGGTATTATAGCATTTATATAAAATTTCTCTATCTATTTTTGATATACTTTCAACAGTTCCTGCTATATCAATTTTTACAGTGTTTTTCTCATAAAAGGCATCTAAAAGATTAAAAAAAACTCTCCAGTTAGCATTATCATCATACATCCTTATTTCCTGTCCAATAATGGATTTTTCCTTTTCTACACTTTCTTCAGTAATATATGGATGTTGTACATAATCTAATAAAAGATTAAAATTTTCATAAAATTTATCAGTGCATGAAAAAAGGTAAACGGTCTGAGAAAAACTAGTATATGCATTAGGACTAGAACCAAGCTTTGAAAATTTATCCATAACACTCCCATCTTTTTGCTCAAAAAGCTTGTGTTCTAAAAAATGCGCTATTCCATCTGGAACTTTTATTTTTTCTCCATCTACTATAAACTCATTATTAATAGAGCCATAATGAGTCCCAAATGCTGCATATTTTTTAGAATAGCCTTTCTTAGGTATTACAAATGCTTTAAGTCCACTTTTATGTTGATACAAATACATAGTTTCATCTATTTTATCATAATTTATTGTTTTTATTTCCACTAATAAATCCTCCTTTTTAATTATACTAAAATTCCACATTTACATCTAATTTACTTGTTCCTTGTTTGTAATAAAATAAATTGTATCAAGCTCAATTTTTGAAGCAATATCAGCTACATCCTTTATTGAAACATTTTTAACCTTTTCAATAACCATATCTGGGCTGTCATCTGATTTTGCAATAAATTGACTTAAGTAAAAGTCAACCAATTGAAGCTGACTATCTTTTATGGATTTAATTCCTGTTTCGATACTTTTTTGTGCCGCTTCATACTCATATTCTGTAATATTCCCTTTGACAATCTCTTCTAATTGCTCATTTATTATTTTAATTGTTTTATCCTTATTTGCAATTTCAATACCGCTGCTTATCACCATAAGCCCTTTAAATTTTTCAAGGCGTGAAAAAACATAATAAGCTAGGCCTTCTTTTTCCCTAACATTTTGAAAGAGTTTTGACTGCACCCCTCCTCCTAAAATGCTATTATATAAAATTAATTTATAATACTCTTCATCATTTGGATAGGTATTTGTTCTAAACCCTAATGAAAGTTTGCCCTGATTTACATCAAATGTTTCTATTACATTTTTTACTTTGTCTACAGCAACCTCTATTTCAGCTTCCTTTATATCTATTTCCACATCTCTTTTAATTTTAAACAAATTTTCTTTAATATAGTCTATTTGTTCAGGTTTTAAATCCCCAGATACAAAAACGTACATAGGAAGGGTTTTTATAAATTTTAAATAGTGCTCATATAAGTCTTTATTATTTATTGATTTTAAATTTTCCAAACTTCCATAATCATATATGCCAAAAGGTTCATTAATACACATCTCTTCTAGACACCTGTCTATAGCATAGTGCATCTTATCATTTACTCGACCTTTAATTAACTCTTTCATTTTGTCTATTTCCTGAATAACATATTCATTTTTAAAACATCCATTTTCTTTAACAGGTTCTGTTATAATTTCCATTAAAAAATCAAAAGCTTTTTTAGTTAAATCAATATC
This sequence comes from Clostridium sp., assembly GCA_012841175.1. Taxonomy (GTDB): domain Bacteria; phylum Bacillota; class Clostridia; order Acetivibrionales; family Acetivibrionaceae; genus Herbivorax. Next base: position 11,377 of record DUVG01000264.1, on the reverse strand, counting down.
TTCATTGATATACTTGTCTGAAATACACTCAATATAAAATTGAATTATTTGATTCTCTCCTTTTTTTGTCACGCCACAATCAAATGAAGTTCCATACAATTCTTCAATATAAAGAGAAATATCTCGAATTGAAGGATACTTAGTGCATCCTCTTCTTAAAACTGCGGGAATCAATGCATTTTTTGATGCATTTTCATTTGTTAAATTGTCATGAAAAAAAATATTTATTGAGTTGGTTTTAAATTTCTGTGTTTGTATCCAAAACAGTGTTATTCCATTAGCAGACGCTATTTTTTTAACCTGATTATCTTTAAACATTAAATGAATTCCTCCCTTTTGTACTATGTATTTCCTAACATTTAAAATAAATTCCCTCATTAACTATTCTCTCAAAAATACTGTAATATAACAATGTTTTTTTTAGAAAAAAACATAAAACTTGTATTTTACTAATTATAATGATATTAAAAAGTATCTTTTCTAAAAATATTTATCATAAATAAAAAAGTTTTATATTGAAATAATAGTAATAATGGAGGGATTTTATGAATCAAATAAGATATTACAGAAAATATCCACGAACACATGATAAATCAGATACAGCTGGCAATGATTATGCATTTAATTTAAATCTCCTAAGTGCTTTAGGAATTCTCTCATTTACCTTAGTCCAAGGTATATTTTTAGGATACATGTTAAAAAAGAAATTTCACTGACTAAATTTAGTTGGGGTAAATCCCCAACTAAGCTTTTTTTACACTAATTAAAAACATTAAAATCTACTAATCCACCTTAAAATGTACAATTCTTGGCATTATGCTTAATTTATCTATCATTAAATTATAATCACTTTCTTTTAAATCAAGCCATTTCTTTTTAAGATTACTTAATATTATCGCCTCTATTACATTAGTTCCAAAAGACCTTCCATCCCAATTTGGAGTGGTTGTAACAAGAGTATCAACTCCTAAATTTTTAAGAAGATTAACATCATCAGATGTCACTGTATTTGTAATAATTATTTTACCTTCTAATGACTTTGGCATATATTTTTTTATATAGTGAAAATCTCCTGCTATAATATCCGCATTGTCATAATATTTTTTAAACTTTTCATTATTATTTTCACTTTGTTTATTTCCTGTTGGATATAGTATTTTAAAAGGCAATTTTGATATAATAGGCATAAGAACCTTAAGTAGTTTCTTTAAAACATTTATTCTTTTTATGGTTATAGGGATACCTAATGCAAAAATTAAATCCCCCATTAGAACTTGACAATTATTCTCTATAAATGCTTCTGTCATCCTAAATCTATCTGTAGCACATGTTACCAACACTTTTTTATCTTTAAGAGGTATTATATTGTTTTTGTTTAGGTAATTTATAACACTATATTCAAGTGTGTTTTTAACTCCACTTCCATCACATATTGGGGTGACTCTCGCAGCATTAATTATTGGAATGGCCTCTTTTACCACATATTTTTGGTTTTCAACTCCAGTAAGATATAAATTTATTCCTCCTACACCAATTGCATCAACTTTTCCATCCAATTGATTTATCATTGAAATTGCTTTTTTTATATCTCCATCTGTTCCAATTCTTTGGATGAGATACCGTTCGCCTAAAATATCTATTTCTACCGAGTGGTCACGCAGTGAAGAACCAATGCTTACACTTACAATTCTTTTCATGTACAACATTCACTCCTAAAATAATTCCTTGCCTTTAATAAATCTTTTTTCATTTCTATAATAAGTTCTTCTACAGTACTAAATTTTTTTTCATTTCTAATTTTTTCAATTAAAAAAACTTCTATATCTTTTCCATAAATATCTTTATTAAAATCCATTATAAAAGTTTCAATACTTATATTGTTATTACTTCCGAAAGTAGGATTATCCCCAACATTAGTTATACTAAAAAAAATATTATCTTCAATTTTTACTTTACTTATGTACACACCTTTTCTAGGAAAAACCAAATAGTTTTTAGTACTAATATTTGCTGTTGGAAATCCTAAAGTTCTTCCAATTTCTTTTCCTCTTTCCACCTGTCCTTTTATGGAATAATGTCTTCCTAAAAGCAAAAAAACTCTATGCATATCTCCTTTTTTTATGTGCTTTCTAATATTAGTGCTGCTTACTATTTCATCTTCTAATTTGACAGGTGGTATAACTATAACTTTAAAACCAAGTTTTTTGCCAAGATTTTTTAAAAGATTTATATCTCCCTCACCTTTATAGCCAAATCTATAATCATAACCTGCTATCGCAAGCTTCATATTAAGCTTCTTAACTAAAATTTCCTTTACAAAATTCTCTGGTTTAATTCTTGAGTATTTTTCATCAAATTTTTCAAAATATGTATAGTCCAAACCCCTTTGATTTAAAAGTTCTATTTTTTTTTCTACTGTAGTTATTAAAGGGGTAATAAGTTTTTTCCTTATTATGTTTTCTGGGTGTTTCATAAAGGTATATACCACAGATTCTAAGGAATTTAAAGCCGATTCATTTATCAAAGTATTTATTAGTGCCATATGCCCTAAATGTAAGCCATCAAAATTTCCTAAGCCTACCCCTGTTGGTTTTTTAAATTTGTAATCTGAATTTGAAGCATATATTGTTTTCATACTTTCATCCCTAACTTAAAATCATATAAACATCTTTCTTGATTTTAATATAATATCATCATTAATTTTAAACACTTGGCCTAACGCCAAAAACTTGCCATCCCATCCGTAAACTCTGAGACTTTTCTCTTTTTTAAATTCATCATCTATTTTTATTTTTACTCCATTTATAAATTTCTTTGTATCTTTTGAACTTAGCATTATTTTATTATAATTTTTAAATATTTCATCTACTAAAATTATCCTTTTTTGCAATGTGCCACAAGCTGCAAATTCTTCTATTTCTTCTAAAGTTAGTGTGGTGGAAAGGTCAAAAATCCCTGCCTTTTTTCGCAGCAAAAAAGACATATGCCCTCCACAACCTAATTTATTACCTATATCATCACAAAGAGTTCTAATATAAGTCCCCTTTGAACATTCCACATCAAAAATAACTAAATCTCTTTTTATTTGCAAAATATCAATAGAATATATTTCTACTTCCCTTGGTTTCCTATCTATTACCTTTCCTTCTCTTGCAATATCACACAATTTCTTTCCATTAACCTTTAAGGCAGAATACATAGGAGGTACTTGGCTATATCTTCCAATAAAAGACTTTATAGCTCCCTCTATTTCATCCTCCGAAACATTAACAGGACTTTTCTTTATTATTTCACCTGCAGCATCCTGTGTATCAGTAGAAACACCTAAAGTTAACTGGGCTCTATAAGTTTTGTCTTTATCTATTAAAAATTCAACAGCCTTAGTTGCCCTGCCTAAGCAAACTGGCAAAACCCCTGCAGCACACGGATCAAGTGTTCCAGTATGTCCTATTTTTTTTATTTTAAGTGTTTTTCTTAAATAACCAACTATATCAAAGGAAGTCATACCTGTTGGCTTTAGTATATTAATTATGCCGTCCATTATAAAGCTTCTCTTATCTCCTTTAAAAGCATTTGTTTTATATCATCCATATTCCCTTCTATTGTACACCCAGCTGCATTTTTATGTCCACCGCCGCCAAGTTTATTGGCTATAATGGACACATCAACATGTTTTTTTGACCTTAAATTTATTTTAAAACTTTCATTTGCATTTTCTCTTATGAGAACTGCAACTTCTACGCCTTTTATATTTCTTCCTATATTGACAATGCCGTCACAATCCTCTTCTTTTGCATTTGTATCTTTAATCATACTTTCTGTAACAGTTATAAATGCAGCTTTACCATTTTCCAATATTTCAAGAGTTTGTATTGCCATTCCCATAAGTTTTGTCTTAGATAAAGACATTGTTTCAAATAAAAGCTGTGAAACTTCTGACACATTAACGCCATTATTTATCAAATCTGAAACTATCTGGTGGGTGATAGATGTGGTGTTGCTATATCTAAATCCACCTGTATCTGTAGTTATAGCAACATAAATACAGGTAGATATTTCTTTAGTTAACGGAACTCCCATCATTTTTATTAGCTGATATATTATTTCTCCTGTGGCTGACGAATTTGTTTTTACATAATTTAATTTAGCAAACTCAGTATTTGTTGTATGGTGATCTATATTAATAGTATCCGATGCAGCATTAAAAATTTCAACTCGTTTTCCAAGACGCTCAATATCTCCTGTATCTAATGCTAGTACAAGGTCATAGCTTTTAGATTGACCTTGATAAATTTTTGTAAACTCTGTGCCAGGCAAAAACTCGTAATTTGATGGAATTTCTTCTTCAATATAGATTATTGGTTCAATCCCTAGCGTCTTCACCGCATAAGCAAGGGCAATGCTTGAACCAAGAGCATCCCCATCTACAGACACATGCGGTAAAATGGCAAGGGTTTTCACTCCTTTTATTTTTGAAATAATACTGTTTTCAGTCATTATTACAACTCCCCAATCCTTTCAATCTACTAATAAAATTATGTTTTCTATTTTTAAGTCTATCCATTTGCTCTAAAGCCTTTGTTTAAAGCTTTAATACACTTAATCATCTTATTTTTTTATATTATACTTTTAAATTATTTATCTTTTTCTTTTATATCCTTTATCAACTTAGAAATCTGTGCACCGTACTCAATAGAATTATCAATTTCAAAAATAATTTCAGGTGAATAACGTATTTGAAGTCTACTGCCTATCTCCCGTCTTATAAAACCTGCTGCACTTTCTAAGCCCTTTAGCACCTCTTTTTTTTCCTCATCATCTGCCATAATACTAACAAACACCTTAGCATAACGTAAATCTTTTGTTGCCTTTACATGTGTAACACTAATAAGCTTTGAGAGCCTTGGATCTTTAAGTTCAGTTTGTATAATACCACTAATTTCTCTTTTTATCTCTTCTGAAATTCGCATAGTTCTGTCCATTTAAAACACTCCTAAAAATAGTTTCCTATTATTTTTTAACTTCTTCCATAACGTAAGCTTCAATGACATCTCCTTCTTTTATATCATTGTATCTTTCTAAGGATATTCCACATTCATAGCCTTGAACAACCTCTTTCACATCATCTTTAAATCTTTTGAGAGAAGCAAGTTTTCCTTCATGAACAACAATACCTTCTCTTAGCAATCTTATTTCACTGTTCCTGATAACTTTCCCATCAGTTACATATCCACCACCAATAGTACCTACACCTGAAGCCTTAAATATCTGTCTTATTTCAATATGACCAGTAATAACTTCTTTATAAGTTGGGTCAAGTAATCCTTTCATAGCTGCTTCAACATCTTCTATTGCATTGTAAATAATTGTATAAAGTCTTATGTCCACTCCGGTATCTTTTGCAATTCCCATAACATTTCCTGCAGTTCCAACATTAAAACCAATTATAATTGCATTTGATACCTGTGCTAAAGTTACGTCTGATTCTGTAACAGCTCCTACTCCTCCATGAATTATTTTAATTGCAACTTCTTCATTTGAAAGCTTTTCTAAAGATTGTTTAACAGCTTCTACAGAACCTTGTACATCTGCCTTTACAATTATATTTAGTTCTTTTACTTCACCAGCTTTAATTTGTTCAAATAAATCATCTAATGAAACTCTAGCAGTAGAATTTAAATGCTCTTCTCTTTGTCTTTGCTTTCTCTTTTCAACAAGCTGTTTTGCAATTTTCTCATCAGTTATTGCATAGAATATTTCTCCAGCCTCTGGTACTTCTGGAAGTCCAAGTATTTCAACAGGTGTTGATGGGCCAGCTTTCATAATTCTTTGACCTTTATCATCTGTCATTGCCCTTACTCTACCAACTAATGTTCCTGTAACAATTGAATCTCCATGATTCAATGTTCCTCTTTGAACAAGCATAGTAGCTATAGCGCCCCTATCTTTATCAAGTTTTGCCTCAATTACAGTTCCTTTTGCCTGTCTATTTGGGTTTGATTTTAGTTCAAGCATATCTGCAACTAAAAGTACCATTTCAAGTAAATAGTCTATATTTGTTCTCTTTTTGGCTGAAACCTCTACACAAATAGTGTCTCCTCCCCATTCTTCAACAACTAGACCATGCTCAGTTAATTCCTGTTTTATCCTATCAGGATTAGCGTCAGGTTTATCCATCTTGTTAATTGCAACAATTATAGTAACATTTGCCGCCTTAGCATGGTTAATTGCTTCCACAGTCTGAGGCATAACACCGTCATCAGCTGCAACCACAAGTATTGCCACGTCAGTTACCTGTGCACCTCTTGCTCTCATAGCTGTAAAAGCTTCATGTCCAGGTGTATCAAGAAATGTAATATTTCTTTTATTCACATTAACTGTATATGCACCAATATGCTGAGTAATTCCACCTGCTTCTTTTTCAGTAGTATTTGTTTCTTTTATAGCATCTAAAAGTGAAGTTTTACCATGGTCAACATGCCCCATAACAACAACAACAGGAGGTCTTGGTTCTAATTCATCCTCATTGTCGTCCTCAGAATCATCAAAGAGAATATCTTCTTCATTTATAACAATTTCTTTCTCAGCAGTAATACCATATTCATCTGCTATTATTGACGCGGTATCAAAATCTATTTCTTGATTTACTGTTGCCATTACACCCAATTTCATCAAACGCTTAATTACGTCTGCAGATGTTTTCTTAATGGTTTCTGCAAACTCTTTAACAGTCATTGTTTCGCTTAATCTTACAGATGTAAGAACAGCTTTTGGCGGAATATGCTTTTCTTTTTTGTTTTCTTTTTTATTATCTTTCTTTGCTTTTCTTGGTTTTTTTACTCCATCGTCATAAAGTTCTTCTAAAATATGGTCATCCGATAAAACCTCTGCCACTTCTTTTTTAGCTACAAAAATATTTTTATTTGGTTTATTTTTATTTTTATTAAAAGCTTTTTTTGGCTTATTAGCATCTTTTTTTACATCTTTAGTCTCTTTAAAATCACGTTTTTCTCCACGTTGCTGATTATTTTCTTCTTCTTTTTGAGTAGGTTTTAAATCAACTTTTGGTATTTCTAAAGCCTTCTTTATTTCCTGGTTAATATTTTTATCTTTTTCACTTCTGCCTTTATTTTCTTTATCTTTCGCCTCTTTTGTCACCTGTGAATCTGGCATATTATTTCTTTTTGTATCTTTTATATTAGAGTTAGGTTTTTGGCTTTCTTTTTGTCTTCTTCCTTTTTGTTCTTGAACTTTTTCAACTTTTTTATCACTTACTTTTTTATTTTTATCAACTTTTTTATCTGAAATATCTTCTTTTTTCTCTTCAATATCCTTTACTTTTTTTATTTGTTTTTCTTCTTTAGAATCTTCAACAGATTTTACAATATTTAGTTGTTTGTCCTCATCCTGTTTAACTGGTGTTAAATGTTTATCAGAAACAGTAATTTCATTAATTTCATTTTTTGTTTTAATAGCTTCATTCTTCCTTTCATCTAACATATTATCTTTTACTTTTTTATCAACTTTTTTATTTTCTGACAAAGCTGCTTTTTCTTTTTCAGAAGCTTTAACCGAAGTCCTTCTTATCTCTGGCTTTGTCTCTCTAACAAACCCTGGTCTTAAACCTGAGGTAGATGTAGCCACTTTTACATATTGGTTTTTCTTATTACGCCCACCTCTTCCATCTCTTTTTTGGTCTTTACCATCACTTTTGCCTGATTCCTTCTCCTCTTTTTCAGAATCTAGATTTATCTCTACCTTTCTAATTATTCTAGGTGCGTTTTTGGCTTCCTTTTTGGCTTCCTTTTTCAATTCTTCATTATTGACTAGAGAAATAGGTTTTTTATTATCACTAGAAGCCTCTTTTTCTTCATCATGTCTTATAACTCCAATATAATCATATAAGGAATCTAATTCTTCACCTTCTAGAAGACTCATATGATTTTTGACAACTATGTTTATTTCAGATAGTTTTTCTATCAGCCTTCTACTAGTGGTATTCAACTCTTTGGCAATCTCATAAACTCTTTTTTTTGTCAATATCTTCACCCCCGCAAGCATTATTTTCATTGTCTAACATTTTTGTTAGATTGTCGGAAAATCCTTTATCCAATATAGCTATTACTGAATTTGTTCCTTTACCAATAAACTTTCCTAATAGCTCTTTTGTTCCAAATATTCTTATTTGTACATCCCTGTGAGAACAAGCATTTTTATACTTCTTTTTTGTATTTAATGAAGCATCTCTTGCCACAATAATTAATTTAACTTTACCAGCTTTCAAAAACCTTTCACATGTTTCATCACCAGAAACCAATTTGTTAGCTTTTCTAGCCAGCCCTATAAAAGAATATATTTTATTTGTCATTATCCGTCTCCAGCTCTTTTCTTAATGCTTCATATATTTCACAATCAATAGAAGTTTCAAATGATTTCTCAAACCCATTAGCCTTCCTTGCCCTATCAAAACATTCAACTTTTTTGCAAATATAGGCACCTCTCCCAGGTTTTTTCCCAACAAAGTCAATTGATATTTCATTTTCTTTGTTTTTTACTACTCTGATTAATTCTCTTTTAGGTTTCATTTCCTGACATCCTAGACACATTCTCATTGGAATCTTTTTTTTCTTCAAAAATATCACTTCCCTAAACCAACATGTTCATTCTTACCAATAAAAGGACAGAAAATTCAAACCTTTTTAAATAATATCTTCATCCATATCCTCTTCTACATAGTTTTCTTCAATATCCTCTTCAAAGCTTTCTTGTTCTGTATTTTCTACAACATCCTCTACAACATCCTCTACAACATCCTCTACAACATCCTGTGGAATATCCTCTTCTAAATCTTCATTATATACGCTGTCAATATTAAAGAACTGCTGCTCAATATCTGCTCTAAGTTGAGATTCGCTTTTAATATCAATTTTCCAACCAGTTAACTTAGCAGCAAGTCTTGCATTTTGACCCTCTTTTCCTATTGCTAAGGACAATTGAAAATCTGGCACCGTTACCTTTGCACTTTTCTCCTCTTCATTCACATCCACTCTAATTACTTTTGCAGGACTTAAACTACTTGAAATATATTCTTTTGGGTCGCTGCTCCAGTTTATTATGTCTATTTTTTCTCCTCTAAGTTCATCAACAATAGCCTGAACCCTTGTTCCTTTTTGTCCTACACAAGCACCAACAGGATCAACATTATCATCTCTTGAGTGTACAGCAATCTTCGTTCTAGAACCTGGTTCTCTTGAAATACTTTTTAGTTCAACTATACCTTCATATATTTCAGGTACTTCAAGCTCAAACAATCTTTTTATTAGACCTGGATGTGTCCTAGATACCATTATTTGAGGACCTTTAGTAGTCTTTTTTACTTCTATTATATATGTTTTTATTCTATCATTGAATTTATACTCTTCACCAGGCACCTGCTCTGCTGGGGCTAATATTGCTTCAGCTTTTCCTAAATCTATAATTACATTTTTCCTTTCAGTCCTCTGAACTATTCCAGTAACTATTTCGCCTTCCTTGTTGGAGAACTCATCAAAAATAATTCCCCTTTCAGCCTCTCTTATACGTTGGACAACAACTTGTTTAGCTGTTTGTGCTGCTATTCTTCCAAATTTTCTTGGAGTTACTTCTACCTCTACAACATCATCTTCCTCTAACTCAGCATTTACTTTTTTAGCATCTTCAACTGATATATCAGAACTATCATCCTTTGGCTCACTAGTTACTTTTTTCAATGCATATACTTTAAACTCTCCACTATCTCGGTCAACTGCAACTCTTACATTCTGAGATGAACCGAAATTTCTTTTATATGCTGATATAAGCGCTGCTTCTATAGCTTCAATTAATATTTCTTTATCAATTCCTTTTTCTTTTTCTAATTGTTCTAATGCATGAATTAAATCCGCACTCATTTTAGAACCTCCTCGTTTTATTTCATATAACAACTTAAAATATTATAGTTCTCCTTACTAATGAAACTTTTTCTCTTTCAAATTCAATTGTTTCCATACTGTCTTGACTTATAACTATTTTATTATCTATTAAACCAATTAGTTCTCCTGCATATATTTTTTTGCCATTAATTGCTTTAAATAACCTTACTTCAACCAATTCACCTTTAAATTTTTCAAAATCAGAATCTTTTTTAAGCGGTCTTTCAAGTCCTGGCGAAGAAACCTCTAGAAAATAACTTTGAGGAATTGGGTCTTCTTTGTCAAGTAAATCACTTACTTCTTCACTAACAACTTTACAATCATCAATAGTTATTCCACCTGGCTTATCTATGTAGATTCTCAAATACCAATTGGGTCCTTCTTTTACAAATTCAACATCTACCAGTTCAAATGAATTCTTTTTTACCACAGGCTCTGCTAAATTAGTGGCAATTTCTTCTATTTTCCTTTTAGACATATCTACCTCCATATTAAGCCCTTCTTATACATCTAAGGGTTTAAATAATACGAAAGAGTGGGTTCTTCCCCACTCTTTGCATTTATGCTTACCTATTATGCTTTAGTCCAAATGTATTATACCATTATTATTTGTATTTATCAACAATTTTATTATATTTATTTTTACCTACACTTTTCTCTAAGAAAACAAACTTATCTGATTGCTTTCAGGTAAGCCTTTTAAGCACCCGTTATTTTGAAGTATCTCTATAACAGCTTTACTTATTTTAGATCTTATTCTCAAATCATCAATAGAAATAAACTCTCCTTCATTTCTTGCCTCAACGATGTTTTGGGCAGCTGCGTTGCCAAGACCCTGAAGAGAATTTAATGGTGGTCTTATTCCATCATCAACTATCTGAAATTTTGTTGCATCAGATTCATATAAATCAATAGGTAAAAAATTAATACCTCTTGCATACATTTCATTAACAACTTCTAAAATTGTCAAAACATTTTTTTCTTTTTGAGTAAGGGTATTTCCCCTTTGTTCAAACTCTTTTGTTTTGTTTCGTACCTTATCCTGCCCGTTACACATAAGCTCAGCATCAAAATCATCTGCCCTGACTGTAAAATAAGTTACATAAAACTCTTTAGGGAAATTCACTTTAAACCAGGCAATTCTAAAAGCCATCATTACATAAGCAGCTGCGTGAGCCTTAGGAAACATATACTTTATTTTTTTACAAGAATCTATATACCAAGCAGGTACATTTTTTTCCTTCATTTCTTTTTCATACTCTTCCTTTAGCCCTTTCCCCTTCCTCACATCTTCCATTATTTTAAAAGCAGTTTTAGGCTCTAGTCCTGCCTGAATTAGATACAGCATTATATCATCCCTTGTACTTATAACATTAGGCAGTGTGGTAATATTATCTCTAATAAGATCTTGAGCATTATTTAGCCAC
>DUVG01000263.1 GCA_012841175.1 Clostridium sp. | reverse complement strand
CTTGACATTTTAGTTACCTCCTCTTATCTTTTGTAATTTTGTTTATGTGTTTAAAGTTTATGTGTTCAAAAGAGTTTAATTAAACTCTTTTGCCAAACAAAGCGGAGCCAATCCTTACCATGTTAGAGCCTTCTTCAATAGCAACTTCATAGTCATTACTCATTCCCATGGATAAAAACTCCATACTTACATTATCAAGTGTTTTTCCCTGAATGTCAATAGATAAATCCCTAAGTTTCGCAAATACATACCTGACATTCTCAGAATCTTCATCATAGGGAGCCATGGTCATAAGTCCTTTAACTCTTATATTACCAAGGCAACTTACCTTTTCTAACAATTCAAAAAGTTGTTCTTCATAAACACCAAATTTGCTTTCTTCCTTAGACACATTTACTTGTATGAGCACATCCACTATTTTATTAATTTTTTCAGCTCTTTTTTGAATTTCTAAAGCTAAGTCTAGTCTATCAACTGAGTGTATCAACTTTACTTTATCCACTATGTATTTAACTTTATTTGTTTGAAGGTGTCCTATATGATGCCAATTACATTTCTTACTTATTATATCGTACTTTTTGACAAGTTCCTGAACCCTATTTTCACCTAATTCGATTATACCCTCATCTAATATAGCAGATATTAGATGAGGTTCTATAGTTTTAGTAACTGCAACAATTTGAATCTCATCAGCTCTTCTCCCGCTTTTTAAAGCTGCCCTTTCAATTTTTGACATTATAAGTTCAATATTTCCCCTTAAATAATCAAATTCCTTTTTCATTACTCTATCATCTGTCCTTCCTCTATATTTTTTGGATTTAAAACATAAGGCAAATATCGCTGTACCTTCCAGCCTAAGGAAGTTTCCTCCTCCATATTTTCTATAACTGCAAACTTTTCATCTCTACCTTTAATAACAACTGGAACAAATCTGGCACGATTTGCCCTGACTATAACAATCTGTGCAGTCATATCTTTTTCATTAACATTCACTAAGCTTTCTAAAGGAACAACAAATCCTGAATACCTTTCTTTTATTAAGTCTATATTTATCTTCCTTAATGACGTTGTCTCTTTTAAACTTCTATCCACATTAACAGAAATAATATATTCCCCACTCATTTCTTCTGATATATAGCTTATTATCCCATCAACTATTTTATTTATGTCGTTTATTCTAACCTCCACTTTATCCCCTATATTAAAATCTACAGCATCCTTTTTATCTAATGTAAAAAGAATATGGTAATCAATATCCTTAATTATTTTTAAAATAGGAGTGTTGGCATATACCGTTAAATCATCATGATTTTTTTGTCTTTCACTGATTTTGATGTTTTCTAAATCTTCTACTGTAAGTTTATCAATCATATCTTCTGTCATCATATTTTCATATCCATCAACTACATAAGATACCGTTCCTGCATATTTTGAAATGATATCTACTGTATTTCCCATTATCCTGCTTTGCAAACCATCCCTTTCTATTTCTAAGGATTGAATATGGGAAGAACCTTCCCCATACCCCCCAATAATTGTTGCTTGCTTTAGTATTAGTTCATCAACTTCATCTTTTATACTTTTGATTTGAGAAAAATTATTTTGATTCATACAATCTACTATATCAATAAGTTTATCATCAATCATTTTTTCTATTTTTGTTAAATCTCGAGAAAACAAATTACTTTTTTCACTCTCTTTTCGTTTTGCCTCTATTATTTTTAAGTCTAAATTTCTCAAATCGTTTAAAAGCTCTAAAGATGTATTGTCCACTATTGTGGCAATTCTAGAGTTAACTGAAACCTTTTCACCCTCACTTTTTTCCTTTATACACTTTCCTTCAGCAGGAGAATTAATAACTATTTCGTTTCTAATAATATAAGCAATTGTATTTATAGAACTTTCAATTTCTCCCTCTCTTATAAACTCAGTATTTACATTATTTCCATAAATCCACGATACAAAAGAAGGAATGTATAAAATCAAAAACAAAACAAGAAAAATATTTCTAAATAGTATTTTTCGTCGCTTTTTTTTATCTTTGGTATCCTCCATTTTAACCCTCCTTAGTAAACCACCAATCCTTTTTCCATCATCTTTTGAAGTGCAATGATAACTGCCAGCTTCACATGTTCATAAACCAATCCTCCTTGCATATAAGCAACATATGGTGGTTTTATTGGTGCATCTGCACTAAGTTCAATAGAAGAACCTTGGATAAATGCTCCAGCCGCCATTATTACAGGACTATCGTAGCCTGGCATTTCCCACGGTTCAGGCAATACATAGGAATCCACCGGTGAACCCTTTTGAATTCCTTGACAAAAGGCAATTAAAGTATCTGGATTTCCAAACTCTATAGCTTGGATAATATCCCCTCTTTTTTCACTCGCCCCAGGACTTACTTTAAAGCCCAAAATATTCATTAATGAGGCACAGAATATAGCACCTTTTAGACTTTCTGCAACAATATGGGGCGCAAAAAACAGACCTTGAAACATAAGCCTGTTATTTCCCAAAGACGCTCCTACTTCTCTTCCTAACCCTGGTGTTGTCATTCTATATGATGCCTTTTCAACAGCTTCCTTTGTACCTGCTATGTAGCCACCTGTAAGTGCAAGTCCTCCTCCTGGATTCTTTATAAGGGAACCTGCCATAATATCCACTCCTACTTCCGTAGGCTCTCTATCTTCAACAAATTCTCCATAACAGTTGTCCACCATTACAACTACATCTTTATTTATACTTTTTACAAACTTTACTGCCTCTTCAATATCATCAATGGTCAAAGCTCTTCTCCATGCATAGCCCCTTGATTTTTGCATAAAAACCAATTTGGTCTTTTCACTCATTGCTTCTTTAACTGAATTGT
>DUVG01000262.1 GCA_012841175.1 Clostridium sp. | reverse complement strand
GTTTTATACCTCCTACAATAAATTATAAAACGCCAGACCCGGAATGTGACTTAGATTATGTACCAAATAAAGGTAGAGAAGCAGAAGTTTCTTGTGTACTATCAAATTCATTGGGATTTGGTGGACATAATGCTTCAATTATAATAAAAAAATATCAACCTTAAAGCATTTTAATTGTATATAGCTTGCTTTAGGAGGTAACATGGAAAAGCTTGGAGAAATCACAAAGAAGATAGAAGAACTTGAAAAAATAATACAGTATACATTTAAGGATAAAAATAACATTATTTTGGCACTAACTCACAGTTCTTATGCCAATGAATACAAAAACCTAAAATTTACAAGCAATGAAAGGCTAGAATTTTTAGGAGATACAGTTTTAAATATGATTATTAGTGAAGAAATTTACACTAAGTACAATGATTTATCTGAAGGTGAAATGACAAAATTTCGATCAAATGTAATATGTGAAACCTCTCTTGCTAAATGTGCAAAAAACATAAATATTGGGAAGTATCTCCTTTTAGGAAAAGGGGAAGAAAACACAGGTGGAAGATACAGAGTATCCATACTTTCAGATGCAGTTGAGGCTTTAATTGGAGCATTATATTTAGATGCAGGACTTGAGATGGCCAAAAATTTTGTTTTAGACCAAATGGGTGAAATGATTGAAAAATCCATAAAGGGTATAATTTTTATGGATTATAAAACTCAATTACAAGAAATTTTACAAAAAGGTAATGAAAAAAGAGTTGTATATGAAATTGTTGCTGAAAAGGGACCAGATCATGATAAGGTGTTTATTTCTCAAGTAAAAATAGATGGAAAGCCAGCTGGAAAAGGAAAAGGAAAGACTAAAAAAGAAGCAGAGCAAATGGCAGCTAAAGAAACTATTAAAGCTTTAGGGAATAAATAAAAAAACACCAAGCACAAGTAAGGGAGTAGAATGAGTAATAAAAATATAATTATACCAATTTTTATACCCCATAAAGGATGCCCTTTTGATTGTATTTTTTGCAATCAAAAAAATATAAGTGGACAGATAAAGGAGATGGATGAAAGCCAGATGCGAGACATCATAGAATCCTTTATACATTCTGTTCCTAAGGGAAATATAAATGAAATAGCATTTTATGGTGGAAGTTTTACAGGTATAGAAAAAGAGCATCAGCTAAAATTTCTTAGTATAGCAAATGAATATATAAAAAGTGGTTATGTAAAGGGAATTCGAATATCAACACGCCCTGATTATATAAATCAGGATATTATAAATTACTTAAAAGATTATAATGTTTCCACAATAGAGCTAGGTGTTCAAAGTTTAGATGAGGAAGTGTTAAAGACAGCTTTTAGAGGACATGGAATTAAAGATGTTTATTATTCGTCAGAGCTGATTAAAAAAAATGGATTTGTTTTAGGTATTCAAACTATGGTAGGACTTCCTAAAGACACCTATAACAAAGCTTTACACACTGCCAAAGAAGTGGTTGGAATATCTCCAGATTTAGTACGGATATATCCGGTATTAGTGATAAAGGATACCCATCTTGAAAAAATGTATTACAATGGAGAGTATACTCCACTAGAATTAAATGAAACTGTTAACCTTTGTGCAGAATTAGTAGAAATTTACCGAAAGAGCAACATAAATGTAATTAGAATTGGACTTCAACCAACTGAAAATATAAAAGAAAATGGTGATGTAATAGCAGGACCTTTTCATCCTGCTTTAAGACAATTAGTTGAGTCAAAGATTGCCCTTACTGCAATAGAAAAAGAAATAATAACAAAAAAACTTATGGAAAAAGAGGATATTATTATATCTACAAGTAAAGAAAAAATATCAGATGTAATTGGTCAAAAGAAGTCGAACATTATGTATTTAAAGGAAAAATATAAGTATAAAAGAATTTTAGTTAGAATACCAAAAGGAAAACATGAACTTTATGATATAAAATATTAATTTTGTAATATTGT
>DUVG01000261.1 GCA_012841175.1 Clostridium sp. | reverse complement strand
GCATAAATCATCTTTGCAACATTTATCAAAAGCCGTTATATCTACACCTAAGCTATATAAATATTTAATTAATGGTATATTGCTAACTCCAATTCCTAATACAGCAACTTTTTTGTTTTTTATGTAATCCTTAAATTCATTTAACTTGTTATTCAAATTCAAATCCTCCAAAACTTTCTTTAACTATTATATTAATTATTCTAAGCTGTTAGAAGATTATTTCAATAAATTCCTCTTCTCCTTCTGCTATGATACTTAAATTGCATAAGTATTCTTTCCCATTTTCTTTCCCATTTTTCTGAGCCAAACAACTTAGAAAACTCAACACACTGAGATAAAAAAACTTCTTCACCCTTTATATTATTATTAACTAATCTATCTCGTATAGACAAAAAACTACCATATTTATCGTATAAAATCACATTTTCTCTACAAATCATATATAAAAATGTTCCCACTATTTCGTCTTTATAAAGTATTTCCTCAAATATTTCCGCAGTATAAAAAAGAGGTTTTACATTTATGTATTTCTCTTTTAAAAGTGCAAGTTTTAAATTTTCACTAAGTGAAATAAATTTTTCTAAAGGAGTATCATCGGCAAGAAGTATTAAAAGTTCATAATCACTGTGAGAAGTATTATCTCCTCTTGCTCTAGAACCATACAAAACAATACTCATAACTTCGACAGACATACTTTCAGAAAATTCTTCAAGCAATGATTTAACACGATTAATTATTCTATTGTTTGCAAAATTAATCCTATTCACCTATATACATCCCCTTTAACATATTTAATATACTGCCCCATAAAATATAAAATTAATTGCTTTTTAAAATTCTAATATAAATTGATTGTAATTAATATTTTAAATACAAATTTGAATGTAAAACAACAGAAATTCTTTTTATTGGTCCTAATGATAGCTGTCACCAATATTGCTTGGCAACCATTTTATTGCTTTACAGAAATACTTTAAATAATTTTTTATTATATTTTTGTAACAATTTACTACCTTTTATTAAAAACAATATATCATATTTTTTGAGTTATGCATAGAGTTTTTGGTAAAAAAAAATTAATATCCGTAAAAATATTTTTATTTTTTAAAAAAACTCATAAAAATAAATATAAAAACACTTGATATTTTTTGATTTTTTTAGTAAAATATATCTGACTTAAATTATGGAAAAATTACTTGATTTTTTACAGAAATTCCTGACATTATTTGTAATTGTTTTTTATTCGTATTTTGCTTTCTTTTTTATGTAAATCATAGTAATAGATTTTGTTAAGTTTTAGTTTACATTTTTTTAGTTTACATTTTTATTTTTTTATTTTTATTTTAAAATTTTTATATGTTTTAGACGGTTTAAAAGTGAGAATTCATCTATTATAACCGTTATATTATCAAAAGCAATTAAGCTTTCTTATTAAACTTTTCATAAAGTTTAATAAGTTAAGTTAGTTTGGCTAATAGTGAATTTATTTATATTCTATATTGATAAGGAATATAATGTAAAATACTTTTTTAGCTAAACAAAAACTGTATCTAAGATAAGTGTTTTTAGTATTTGCACTGCATACCTTTTAAAAGAAAATATTAATATTTTTAGCAATAATAGCAGAATTGGACTAAAATCAGGCCACAATAAATATTATAGTTAGAGAGCTAATTTTTAAAACCATATTAAATTAAAAAGGGTGATTATAATGTTCAAATCAAGAAAAAAGAAAGACAAAAAACAATATAAATTAGTAAGTCCTGGTGATGAGGTTTTGGCTCCTTGCTCACAAGATGTTTACAGAAAAGCAATAGTTATTTCTTACCAAGAAATACGCAACATCCCAACTCTTAGAATAAGGTTTAAAACTGGCAATATGAACTTTGTTTCTGCTCAACTATGCTATAAAATAGTTAAAGGAATTGCTGTTCCATTAGAAAAACCAAAAACAAAAATTCAAAGATTATGTTTATGGTTTTTGAGAAGATTTGGATTGGCCGAAGTTTAATATTCATCGCCTAAAATATTCTTTTTGGCTTACTCATTCCGCCTTATACAAATAAATAAGGAGGCTTTTTAAAAACACAATTTTTTAGATTTGTTTTTATGAGTTTTTTTCTTTTATTATTTTATTTATAACTCTCTTGATATTTTCAAAATCAAAGCCTCTATGCATCAAAAATGAGTATGCTTTCTTAGTAATCTTAGGATCAGCTAAGTCATATTTTCCAAATTTTTTTCTAAGAAGCCTCTCAATAACAACATCTTCGTCATAATCAATATTATTTAGTACAGTTTCAATAATATCACCAGAGATACCTTTGTTTGCTAGTTCGAAGCTAAGGGCTTTCTTAGATTTAGGCTTTAACTTTATTCTTTCATAAACAAATTTTTGTGCATATATGGTGTCATTTAAATACCCTATAGATTTAACTTCTTCTATAGCTATATTCACTACATCTTCATCGTATCCCTTTGCAATTAATTTTAAAAAAAGTTCTTTTTCACTCAGCAATTTATATGTAATTAATCTAATTGCACTTGATTTAACAGTTTTTAAAGCAATGCTATTTTTTATATCATCTATTTCTCTTTCTGATATGGAGGTCTTTTCATATAAATTCAAACGAAAATAATCCTCTTCTGAAATAGAAAAGGAATAAACATTATCAATAAATACAGATAGCATTTTATTATTTTTTTTACTTTTTTCAACAGAAGTTATTTTCAATGTAATCACCAAATTACAGTTAAACTTTAATAAAATATTTTAACTTTAAATTATTACTTCAGATGAATTTTAAAATTCATCTGAAGTAATAATTATAAACTCATTTAAATTCTAATCCTTTTCATTTTCAGTAGTTTCATCATCTTCAACATGTACATCCATACTCTTTAAAAAAGCTTGGTTATAGTTATCTCTTATCTTTGTCTCAATTTCTTTTAAAATCTCAGGGTTTTCTCTTAGAAAATTTTTGGCATTTTCTCTGCCTTGCCCAATTTTCTGCCCATTATAAGAAAACCAAGCGCCACTTTTATTCACAATATCAAGATTTACGCCAACATCTAAAATGTTACCCTCTTTAGAAATACCCTGTCCGTATATAATATCAAACTCTGCTTCCTTAAAAGGAGGAGCAACTTTATTTTTTACAACTTTAACCCTAGTTCTATTTCCTATCATTTCATTAGACTGCTTTATTGTTTCTATTCTTCTTACATCAAGTCTTACAGAAGAATAAAACTTAAGGGCTCTTCCTCCTGGTGTTGTTTCAGGATTTCCAAACATTATACCTACTTTTTCTCTTAATTGATTTATAAATATTGCTGTTGTTTTAGACTTGTTTATTACTCCAGATAGCTTTCTTAGTGCTTGAGACATAAGCCTTGCTTGAAGACCTACATGAGCATCTCCCATTTCTCCATCAATCTCTGCTTTTGGAACTAGGGCTGCAACTGAGTCTATAACAATTACATCAATAGCACCACTTCTAACTAGTGTCTCTGCTATTTCTAGTGCCTGTTCTCCTGTATCTGGCTGCGAAACTATAAGATTATTAATATTTACTCCTAATTTTCTAGCATATATAGGATCTAAAGCATGCTCTGCATCTATAAAAGCAGCTTCACCACCAGCTTTCTGTGCTTCTGCAATTATATGCAAAGCTACAGTTGTTTTACCAGATGATTCAGGACCAAATATTTCTACTATTCTTCCTCTTGGCACACCACCAACGCCTAAGGCTATATCCAAGCCTAAAGATCCTGTTGGTATGGTTTCAACATTTAAATGAGTGCTTTCTCCTAATTTCATTATAGCGCCTTTGCCAAACTGTTTTTCAATTTGCCCAAAGGCCATTTCTAATGCTTTTTGTTTGTCCATACTAATCACCCCGTTTTACCAAACACTTTTGTAAATTTGTGTTTACCTCTTCTTTTAAACATCCGACTTTACCCATTAATATGATGTTTGCGAGGCTTGAATTCCCATGAAATTCACGGTAAATCCCAATACCAATAGATATTAGACACGGGTTATCTCCTTTCTTTTTTATTACTTCTTTATATAATATTTATTAAATATTGTCAGTGTTTTCTCCTTCCGAACATGTGTTCTATTTCATTATACATCAATATCTATCTTTTAGTCAATAGATTTTTGCTTTATATTTTATTTTTTACTAACTAACCTTTTTTTTAAACTTTTTTAATATTATATCCTTTACATAAGAAGCTTCTTCAACTTTAAACAGTAAAACAAATATAAAATACACTATAATTCCAACAGCCACAACACTTCCTAAGTTAATATATTGCATAATTTTTGAATTTGGAGAAGGCAAAATTATATTTATGAAATATATTACTACTCCCATAATAAAAGAGGCAGGAAAGATTTTAAATAAAAATTTCAAAAGGTTTTTAAGGTAAATTCCATTCATTTTTTTATTTAAAAGAGTTAAAAGCAAAAAGGCATTTACCAAACTTACTAAAGAATATGATAGAGCCATCCCAGCCACACCAAGATTGGTCATCTTTACAAAAGTTAAGCTCAGTAAGAAATTTAGTCCAATTGTAATTACACCTGTAATAAGAGGTGTGATGGTATCTTTTGCTGCATAGTATGCCCTATTTAAAACATTAACAATTGATTGGCTAAAAAGAGATATGGAAAAAAACATAAGTACTCTGCCAGCAAGGGCAATGCTCTCTGGTGCAAAACCTGTAATATCAAATAAAGTCCTTATGACCTCTTCTCTTAGCACTATAAAGCCTACGGCAGAAGGAATTGTAAATAGCAAAACTGTTTTAATACACTTTATAAGTGTGGTTTTATACTCTTTAAATTCCTCCTTTGAAAAATATGTAGATAAAGTTGGAAGCATTGCTATACCCATGCCCTGCGCAAATATTCCGTATGGCATCTGCCATGTTCTATCTGCCATATTAAGAATTATCATACTTCCAGGTTCAAAAAAAGTGGCAAAAGAACTTGCAATCATAACATTTACCTGTACAACTGAGGACGCCATCAAGGATGGTATTGCAAGTTTAATAAGCTTTATAAATCCTGGATGTTTAATGTATATTTTAAGCTTATAATATTTTAAATGCTTATATGCAAAACTTAATTGGAATAAAAAATACACCAAAGAACTTGCCATAATTCCATATGCAACACTTGTAGGACCTCCCTTTCCACTTAAAAGTAATAGGCTTATAATACTTCCAATATTATAAATGGAAGGTCCGTAAGCTGCCGCTGCAAATCGTTGATAAGAATTTAGTATTCCATTTGATAATCCTGCAAGCATCAAAAATGCAACAGAAGGAAAAAGAATTCTGGCTATGTCAGCTGTAAGTTTTATTTGTTCTTCCCCTTCAAAACCAGAAAACAGCCTAATTAGCTGGGGGGTAAAAAACATTCCTAAAATACAAACAAAGGACATAACAATCATTATTATATTTATAAAAGTACCTACTGCCTTCCATCCGTTTTCTTCATCTTTTTTTGAAATATATCCTGTTAGAACTGGTATAATAGCTGCTGCAATTGCCCCTCCTACTAGCAAATCATACATAAGACCTGTTATTCTGAAAGCATATGAGTATGCATCGCCTACATTTCCTAATCCAAAAACATTAGGGGTTATCATCTCTCTTATGTAGCCTATTATTCTGCTGACAACAATAGATGACATAACAATAGCTGCAGCCCCACCTAATTTTTTATTCTTCAAATTTCAATTCCTCCAACTTGTCTTCTTATTAAATCAAAAACATGTAGTGAAGCCACATTTATTATTCTTTCCCTATCCCCTGATAAATTTAGTTTCTTAGACACTGTATTTCCTTTGTAGGCTAAAGCAATGTACATAAGACCTACAGGTTTTTTTGCCGTTCCTCCACCTGGTCCTGCAATTCCCGTAATGGAAACTCCTATATCAGAACCAGCTAATTTTTGTATCCCTTCTGCCATTTCTATAGCAGTTTCCTTGCTAACGGCACCAAAATTTTTAATTGTATCTTTATTTACACCTAAATCTTCAATCTTTGAATCATTGCTATAAGATACAACCCCTCTATTAAAAGCTTTTGAT
>DUVG01000260.1 GCA_012841175.1 Clostridium sp. | reverse complement strand
TTGACAGGCTAAATAATGTAGTAAATTCTGATTTTGCCAGAATAACTTATACTGAGGCAATTGATATTTTATTAGAATCTAAAGAAAAATTTGAATATCCTGTTGAGTGGGGATGTGACCTTCAAACTGAGCATGAAAGGTACCTGACTGAAAAAGTTTATAAAAAGCCTGTATTTGTAACTGATTATCCTAAAGATATAAAGGCTTTTTATATGAAACTCAATGATGATAATAATACAGTTGCTGCTATGGACCTTCTTGTGCCAGGTGTAGGTGAGATTATAGGAGGAAGCCAGAGGGAAGAAAATATTGAGATTTTAGAACAGCGAATGAAGGAGTTAAATCTTAATAAAGAAGACTATTGGTGGTATATGGACATTAGAAAATACGGTGGAACAAAACATGCAGGTTTTGGACTTGGTTTTGAGAGGGCAATAATGTACATTACAGGTATGACAAATATCAGGGACGTAATACCTTTCCCAAGGACTGTACATAATGCTGAATTTTAATTTTTTTCATGGGGTTAAGAATGTTTAAATTAAATAATGTTGTTTATAAGAAAATATTATATATAGAACAACTGGAAATTCCAAAAAACAAAGTTACATCAATTGTTGGGGAAAGTGGAAGTGGAAAATCAACTCTTCTGCGCCTTCTAAATAAGTTAATAAGCTGCGACAAAGGTGAAATATATTATAACAATTTGCTTATAGATAATATAGATTCTGTAGAACTTAGACGGAAGGTGGTTATGCTTCCCCAGCAGCCTGTTGTTTTTCCAGGCAATATAAAAGAAAATTTACTTATAGGACTTAAGTTTTCAGGAAAACCTGAAGTAGGTGATGATAAGTTAACTCAAGTTTTAGAAATGGTTTCACTAAAAAAGAAACTTGGTGATGATACAGAAAAGCTATCAGGTGGAGAGAAGCAGAGAGTGGCTCTTGGAAGAATTATTTTAATGAAACCAGAGGTGTATTTGCTTGATGAACCCTCTTCGGCATTAGATGATAAAACAGAAGAGGTGGTAATAGAAAAGATAGTGAAGTATATAAAATCAGAGAATAAAACTCTTGTTATGGTTACCCATTCTAAAAAGATAGCTTTAGATTATTCAGACAACATTGTGGAGATAGACAGGGGGAGGGTCAAAAATAATGGATGATATGATAAAACTTCAATTGTGGCAAGTTGCTGCTGCATATGCATTTGTTATTTTGCTATTGATTATTGTAAGGCTTAAAGGAATTTCTAGAGAAAAGGAAATATTAATATCCTCAGTTAGAATGACCCTTCAACTAATATTTATAGGATATTTATTAATATATATATTTGAACATCCATCTCCAGTATATTCAATAATAATACTTGCAGTTATGGAGATTTTTTCTATATATACAATTTTAAAAAGAACTAAAATAAGTTTTATGTCAAAACTAGGACGTATTATAGCTTTTTCAATGTCCTTTGGAAGTGTCATTTGTCTTTTTTATTTTCTTTTTATTGTTATAAATATTTCGCCATGGTATGAACCCCGATATTTTATTCCCATTGGAGGAATGCTTATAGGTAACTCTATGACGGGAATTACCCTAGGAGTAAACAGGTTGGTTGGTGAAATGAGTACTCAGAAACATCTAGTTGAAGGTGCTCTAATGTTGGGGGCAACACCTAAAATGGCAGCAAAGCATATTGTTGATGATGCTTTTGACTCTGCTATTCTTCCTACCATTAACTCTATGCTTGGAATGGGAATAGTTTTCTTACCTGGTATGATGACAGGTCAAATATTGTCAGGGGCTTCACCAGTTGATGCAATAAGCTATCAAATAGCCATTATGCTTGGTATTTTAGGAAGTGTATCATTGACTGTAATTTTGTTTGTCCAGCTAGGATGCAAGACTTTTTTTAATGAACAAAAACAGCTTTATAATTAATTTAAATAAAAATCACCTTTCCCTGTGTAATAACGGGAAAGGTGATTTTATTTTTATGTGATGCCAAAGATTATACTTACTGAGTTAATGGGTTTTACATTTCACTCCATTAAGCTCGAAATCCTTAGGAGCTTTATTTTTTCCGTCATAATTTATGTTAAAACCAAAGCTTACTTCTCCATTTGGAGGAATTACACCAGTACCAGATACTGACGAACCTTTTACTGTAACTGATTTGCCGTTTTGATTATATTGTGCGCTCCAAAAGTCATAAATCACTTGATTGTCAGGGAATTTCCAAGTTAGCGTCCAATTGTCTACAGGATCTGAAGTATTGTTTTTAATTTTAATTATAACAGTTGCACCATTTCCCCAATCACCTAGTACATCGTAGGATACCAAATAGTCTCCATGTTTTGGAGGTTTAGGTGGTGTAGGTTTAGGTGTTGGTGTCGGTGTTGGTGTAGGAGTAGAGCGTGGAGTAGAAGTTGGAGTAATAGTAGGTCTTGGAGTAGAACGTGGAGTAGAAGTCGGAGTAATAGTAGCTCTTGGAGTAGAACGTGGAGTAGAAGTCGGAGTGATAGCAGGTCTTGAAGTAGAACGTGGAGTAGAAGTTGGAGTAATAGTAGCTTTTGGAGTAGAACGTGGAGTAGAAGTTGGAGTAATAGCAGGTCTTGAAGAAGAACGTGGTGTAGAAGTAGGGTTAGATTTAGGTGTTGGTGTTGGAGTAGGTTTAGGTGTAGATGTTGATTTAGGTGTTGGTGTTGGAGTAGGTTTAGGTGTAGATGTTGATTTAGGCGTTGGTGTAGGTGTAGGAGAAGAGCGTGGTGTAGAAGTAGGGGTAGAAGTCTCTTCACTTTCTTCGTTGTCTTGAGTTTTTTCAGAGTCTAAATCATGTATATCAAAATCATCCGCATCATTAAAATCGTCTACATCAGAATGGTCTTTTACGTCAGGTGTATCACTTGATTGTTCAGATGGAGTTGTGACATCACCAGAAGCTGTTTCGCCAGTATTTTCATCATTTGAGCCTGGTGATTTAGGTATTACCCCATTATTAGCGTCCACAACTAAATTACCACCTGATGAATTATTATTAGAAGCATTTTTGCCCGAGTTATTCTTTTCATTGTTAATTGAAAAAGATACTATGAAAGAAGTAACTGTAATCAATATGATTGTAAAAGCAAAAATAAACCTTTTTCTAAACTTAACATTATACAATAGTTTTTTCATAAAAACTCTAATGTATACTGTGAAAATAATTTATATTTCCACAGAGGGTATACATATTATACCTCCCTTCAAAATATAGTGTTTCAAAGTATAATTGCCTTACCTCCTTTAATAATAATGTCTTAGTAATAGTATTGCCTTATTATAATTATACTAGGATTTTTGTTTTATTACAATAAAATATAGAAATAAAGTAGCAATTAAAGGGTGTAAGAACTAGAGAATAATAAGACCTATTAAAGCAGAAAACACCACAACTAGTATAGGGTGAAGCTTGAACTTTAGATACGATATAAAGACAAGTGCAAAAACAATTGTACTTTTAATATCAAATTGAGATGTAATTGTACTTAAGCTAAAGCCCAATTGACTATTTGGCTTTAATATAGAAGTTTCAGCTAAAAGTACCACTGCAGAAAATATCAAGCCAATTGTTACAGGACGTATGCCTTTTAAAATCCATTTAATTACTTTACTTTCTTTAAATTGTACAAAGTAGTGGGCAATAATAAGCATAATGATAAATGAAGGTAGAGATATACTAAGGGTTGCAATGATTGCACCTAAAATACCAGAAGTGTTCATGCCAACATAAGTTGCTGTGTTAACGGAAATTGGGCCAGGAGTCATCTGAGAAATGGCAATGATATCTGCAAATTCAGTAGAACTTATCCAGCCATAAGATTCCATTTCAGCCTGTATAATGGAAATTATTGCATAGCCTCCACCAAAACTAAACAATCCTATCATAAAAAAAACTTTAAAAAGAGTAAAATTAATCATAATTCAAAACCTTTCCATATTTTAAATTTATACCTTATCTAAAAACAACCAATTAATAGTGTATTAACTATAACTGCTAGCGATATTTCATATATCCAATGAAACCTAAAATGCCCCCTGCAAGTATGGTAAAAATTGGATGAATATTTAAAAATACTATAAGTATAAATGAAAGGATGGCAATTAAAATAGAAATATATCCTTTTAGAGCTGATTTAGCAAATCTAATTGCTGTTACTAAAATAAGGGCAGTAACTCCAGCTCTGACACCAGCAAAAACTTTTTGTATATATGTATTGTCTCTTAAACTTAATAATAAATGTGCAATTAAAAGTATTACTAAAAATGAAGGAAGAATTACACCTAATCCAGCAAAAAAGGCACCTCTAATTCCAGCTTTTTTAAAACCAATAAATACGGAGGATTTTACTGCAATTATTCCAGGTACAGATTGTATTATTGCAAACATATCCAGAATCTCTTGCCTATCAATCCATTTTTTATTTTCCACAACTTCTTTTTCCATTAGTGGAAGCATTGCATAGCCACCACCTAGTGTAAATGCACCTATTCTAAAAAAGGTAATAAAAATTTCAAAGGATTCAAAGAGTTTTTCTTTATTCATATTGTATATTCACCCTAACTTTTACAAATTCAATGTTTATTTCAGTAACCAAAACTTTTAGAAGAAATATAAAAATTAAAAACAATCTCTTCTAAGTAATAATAGCACTAATTAACTATTTTATGAAGGAAAAAAAATCCTATTAAAATTTTTTATAAAAATAATAAGACTTTTTAAAAACTTATTCGTATTATAAGATGACAAAACAAAATTGCTTGTACATCAATTTTGTAATAAACTACTGAAAATATATTTTGAAAGAAGTAGAAAATCATAACTTGAAGGAGGATAAACATGGAAAAAAGAATTACCCGTTCTAAGAGAAATAAAGTTATAGAAGGTGTATGTGGAGGGATAGCTGAATATTTTGATATTGATCCTAGCATAGTAAGACTTGGATTTGTAATTTCAATTTTTTTTGGAGGAACTGGTATACTTGCTTATATCATTGCAATATTTGTTATTCCTATGGAAGATGGGTATACCCCCAATAATTTCTATAATGAACAAGACAGCTTTAATGATGATTTTGATGGAGAAAGAGATTTTACTAAAACCATGGGAGATGTTGGAGAGGAATCAAGTTCAAATTTAGATAGAAACAAAACATTTATTGGATTAGGTCTTATTATTTTTGGAGGTATGATTTTATTACGCCAATTTATTAGTTTTAGATATGTCTTTCCAGCTATATTAATAATTATAGGAGTGCTTATTATATACAAAGGGGGGAAAAGAACATTATGAAAAAAAGTAGTATAAGTGTAGGATTGATTTTTGTATTTATTGGTATTCTTATAATAGGGGGTCAATTAGGATTATTTGATTTTTCAATTTATTCCTTTACGTATTTTATATTTAAAAATTTAACTACAGTGGTATCTATGGTTCTTATAGTTGTAGGGATTAATATTATTTTTAGAAAGTATCCTATTATGAAAAAAATTACATGGATAGCTTTTATTGCAGCCATTATTGTTTTAAGTCAATTGTATCCATCAATCAATAAAGAAAAAAAATTTGAAAAAAGGGAAATTTATGAAGACGGCAATCATTTTGAAATAGAAAAAAAGGATGAAACTCTTTACGGAGAGTTAGATCTTAATCTTGGAGCAGTTAAGATTAATGTTGATTCCACTGATGATAAACTTATTAAAGGGAATATCAATGGTGTAAATTTCAAAAGTCCTAAAATAAGTTATAAAGATGACAATAAAAAAGTAGAAATTAAGTTAAATTCATTTGAAGAGTTTTCAGTTTCTGATCTTGAATTTTTATTTAATAAAGAAAATATTAAATTTGAAGATTCAAATTTATTTTTAAATGAAGATGTCTTATGGGATATAGATTTAAACCTAGGCGTGGTGGACACAGAGTTTGACATATCAAATTTACAGGTGGAAAAACTAAAGTTAAATGGGGGAGCAGGAAAATTCAAACTGATTATAGGGGAGAGACAAGAAGAAATTAAAATAGATATTAATGCAGGAGCTTCTGATATCAACATTTATGTTCCAAAAGATTCTGGAATAAAAGTAAAAAACACCGGTGTATTAAATTCATTGGAGTTTGACGGCATTACAGCAGTAAAAGATGATAAGCATTATTTGACAGAGAATTTTGATGATGCGGAAAACAAGATAAAAATAGATGTAAAAATGGGGGCTGGAAATATAACAATAAATGCAATTGAATAGCAAATTATTTCTTTAGATATAGAATAAATTTAATATTACAAAAATAAAAAATGAACCAAATAAGCTTTAGGTGCGTCATTATTATAGAAGAACCATTAAGGTGCTGTTAATGAACATCATAAAGCTTAATTTTTTATTTAAATTTTAAAAAATTAAGAATAGATAAAAAGAGGATGGAGGTGTGCAGGTGGAAGTAGAAATGATGGTGGAAGCTGCAAAAAAAGGAGATAAAAAAGCATTTGAAGCAATAGTGAAAAGGTACCATAATGAGTTGTATTATACAGCCCTTGGAATAGTACGTTCAGGGTGGGAGGCTCTTGATATATGTCAGGAAACATTTCTTAAAGCCTTTAACTCAATAAATACGTTGAAGGACACCAGTAAATTTAGATCATGGATAAATAGAATTCTTATAAACAAGTGTAATGACTATTTTAGAAAGAATAAAAATGTGGTTTATGTGGATTTTATAGAAGAAAATGAAGGATTTATTGAAGGGGGGAGTGAGGAAAGCATTGATTTATTGAAAGCTTTGTCTTCTTTAAAGGAGGATAGCAGGGTGGTATTGACTTTAAGATACTTTCAAGATCTTTCCTTAAAAGAAATAGCCACAATTTTAGATATACCTGAAGGAACGGTTAAGTCAAGACTAAGTAATGGACTTAAGGAGATGAGAAAACTAATGAAAACACATAAGAACAGTGACTAAGATTATAGATTAATACAATATTTAGTATATAAGGAGGGAAAAATATGAATTGTAATGATGCTAAAAAGCTAATGGAAGAACATATAATGGGGGAACTAGATGAGAAGGTTTTAAATGATTTTGAAAATCATATTGATGGGTGTAGCAGCTGTAGATTTGAATATGAAGAAACAAAAGAATTAATAGGAGGTCTTAAAAAAATGAAAAAATCAATTAAAATTAAAGATGATATATTAGAAATAAACAAAAGAAATATATTAAAGAATACAAAATCAAAAAAATTCAACATAAAAAGGATGATTTCGGGTATAGCTGTAGGCATGTTTGTTGTTATGTTTCTTTTTACAGGTTCTATTCTAGCATTTCCTGCATTTGCATTTAATTATGTACCAGAGCAGCTTCCTGTAATAAGACAGTTAAAAGAGATTCAAAATAGTTTTAATGAAGCCAAAGAGGAGATTGAAGAAATAAAAAGAGAAAACAAATATATAAAGCA
>DUVG01000259.1 GCA_012841175.1 Clostridium sp. | reverse complement strand
TTATAAAAGCCGTTGAGAAATTTGACTATAGAAAGGGATATAAGTTTAGCACATATGCAACATGGTGGATAAGACAGGCAATTACAAGAGCTATTGCAGACCAGGCAAGGACTATAAGAATACCTGTTCATATGGTAGAAACAATAAATAAGCTTATAAGAGTATCAAGGCAGCTTTTACAGGAGCTAGGTAAAGAACCTCAGCCAGAAGAAATTGCAAAAGAAATGAATATGCCTGTTGAAAAAGTCCGAGATATTATGAAAATTTCGCAGGAACCTGTATCTTTAGAAACTCCTATAGGAGAAGAAGAAGACAGTCATTTAGGGGATTTTATTCCTGATGATGATGTTCCTGCACCAGCAGATGCGGCAGCATTTACATTGTTAAAAGAACAGCTTATAGATGTTTTAGATACTTTAACACCAAGAGAAGAAAAAGTTTTAAGATTAAGATTTGGCCTTGATGATGGAAGAGCAAGAACTCTTGAAGAAGTTGGTAAAGAGTTTAATGTAACTAGAGAACGAATTCGTCAAATAGAAGCTAAGGCATTGAGAAAGTTAAGACATCCAAGCAGAAGTAAAAAATTAAAAGATTATTTAGATTAAAACTCGGTTAAAATCGAGTTTTTTATCTACCTATCAATAAAAATTCCCTTTTTCTTTAATAAAAAGACAAACAGATAAATAGAAGGTTTTATTAAAAAACCAACTATTTATCTGTTTGTCTAATACTGTTCATAATGGATAAAAAGCATCCCGTACATTTAGCTTTATGCTAAACTACGGGATCTAGGGGAGTATAATAAATATACTAGTTGTATAATAAGATAAATACAAGTAAAAATCAATATGTTTAGGGCAAAAATAAAAACTCATGTTTAACATGTTTAAACATTCGCTTAAAACTTTATAACATGTTGGACAAAAAATACTATTTTTTGTGAATAAATTAATCAATTTAGATGAATTATATAAATATGACTTAAAAACTCTAGAAAACATATTTTGCAATAACTAAAATAAAAATTGCAAAGAATTATTAAAAAACTTAAAAGCATGATAAAAATATAAATAGGGAGATGGTTATTTATGGATGAAATGAATAGAAACGCAGTGGAGTTTACTACCTATGATAGATTGCTAAGAGCCTGGGAGAATTCTATGGAGATGGTAAGAGATTATGAAATGTATTCAAAGAGAATAGAAGATGAAAAAGTTAAAGGGGTTTTTAAAAAATTTGCAGAGCAAGAGGGAAAGCATGCAACAGAACTTAGAGAATTACATCTAGAATACAGAAATAAAACTCCTGAGACTACAAACTAAAAAAATAAAAAAATATAGCATTGGCATGAAATATGAAGCAAATTTATAAAAAATGATGAAATAGCAAGATATTTTTAAATAATGTACTTAAAATAATTCTTGACCTGTTATGAGTAGGTATGTATAATAATACTTGTGCCTGATGTGAGGCATTAAAGGCACAACGTTCCTCAATAGCTCAGTCGGTAGAGCATGCGGCTGTTAACCGCAGGGTCGTTGGTTCGAGTCCAACTTGAGGAGCCATGAGGGCTTTTAGCTCAGCTGGCTAGAGCAACCGGCTCATAACCGGTA